>JAWOIY010000085.1:0-11305 GCA_046484425.1 Desulfobacterales bacterium
CCTGCTTAAACCCATGGAATTCTGTTGGCAGGTCTGTTGGAAAGAGTCGATTTCTAAATATTCATACTATATGTAGTATGTCAAGAAAAAAAATGCCCAATATATGCACATTTTTAACCCAAAGATGCCTAAGGTGCTGATAGCTTTAAAAAGAGCCTTTGGAAAATTATTTATGTACCCAAAAATAGTCCGGAAAAAAAATCTTTAAAGTTTCTTGCCGTTTTTTTGATTTTTTACGCTTTTAAATCTATGATCCAAGGAGTAAAATAAACGAGGGGACAGGGATTTTCATGTGTAAAAATCGAATTGTCATCCTTCGTCTCGAAGCGCGGAATGGATAATCTTTTGGTGCTAATTTTTTCGTCCTTTGAAAAAAAGCGAATGGGAATAAAAATGACGATAAAATTTGTTTTATGGATCCTTTTATTTTATGTGGTTTATTGCGGTTTTATTTTTTTGATTCAGCGTCAGATTCTTTTTCCACGATATCTTATCGAGACTCCTTCCAGTGATGAATCCCTATCCTCCATGGAAAAAATATGGATAAATACAGCCAGCGGTAAAACAGAGGCCTGGTTTTTGCCGCCGGAATCCATGAACAGCGAAAAACCTGTGCCGGTTGCCATTTTCGCACATGGAAATGGAGAACTCATCGACTTCTGGCCGAATGAACTCAAAAGATTCAACCGGTTAGGGATCGGCGTTTTGCTTGTGGAATATCCGGGGTATGGGCGCTCTGAAGGCATGCCATCCCAAAAAAGCATCGCGGTAATCTTTACCAAAGCTTACGATTCTCTCATTGCGCGTAAAGATATTAACCCTGCCAAGATTATTTTGTTCGGGCGCTCCCTTGGGGGCGGAGCGGTATGCACACTTGCCGAAGAACGACCCTCTGCAGCCCTTATACTTATGTCGACGTTTACCAGCGTGCGATCACTTGCAAAAAAATATTTTGTTCCCGGATTTCTTGTCCTGGATCCGTTTGATAATCTCGCTGTTGTCCGCAACTATTCCAAACCGATCCTTTTGATCCACGGCAGGTTCGATGAGGTCATTCCATATTCCCACGGCATCAGACTTTACAAGGCTGTACCTCACGCCGAAATGATCACTTATGAAAGCGGGCACAACGATTGCCCGCCGGATTGGGAGATTTTCTGGAAAGATCTCGAAGCGTTTTTGATTACATCCGGAATCATTGAAAGTTCCGGGTAAAGAATCCTGGCCCATCAAAGACCCCGCATTGCGGGGAAGGGTCAGGTTTTGGTTAACCCTATAGGGGATTCGCTTTACCTTATGTTCATTGACGTACTGAAATTCCAATTTCACAAAAATCAAACGCCTGGGGCTGTCGTCCTAGAAATGCTATCTGGCTATCATGGCCCGCATCATATCGCCTGCATTTTGAGCATGATCTGCAATATCGCCGATGGTTTCAGCCAACCTGACCATATGAAAAACAGTAACGGCATCGATGTCCATGTTAAATACTTTTCGCTTAACCGTGTCCTCGGCCTTGTCGGCTTCACGTTCCATTATGTGCAGGGTGTGGATGATTTTCTTGACCGCCACCCGCTGCTCTTCAGAGTAGTTTTTGAAATACTTTCTGGCTTCGGCGACCATTTTGCTTAATTGTTCGATGGGATCAATAACGCCATCCAGTAAAATAAGAAAGTCCTTCTCAAGTTCCTTAGGAATGCCGGGTTCAGTCCTGTAAGATAGCCAGTCGAGTGTGTCTTCCACACAATCGATAACCTGATCCTGCTCTCTTAAATATCTGAACAGCAGAAAATTATAGACCGGCATCAAAGTCCCTTTGGGCATATGACCACGGATTCGGCGTTTGATGGCATCGGCTTCTCTTTCCAACTGGATGATCTCCTGTCTGAATTCCTCGAACGTTTGGCATTCGTGTGCAAGATGACATTCAATGGCCTGCTGAAACGCCCAGGCACATTCTTTTACCTTTTCGGCATGCTCCTGAAGGCCTTCAAAAGGTGAGGTCATAAACATTGAAAAAAATGGAATACGCATCCCCGGTTCCTTTTAAAAAATGGATTGAAGTATTTTAAAAACGGCCATACTGGTTAACGCCGCCGCAGGCACCGTTAATATCCAGTATACCATAATCTTGAACACAATGCCAAAATTAACGGCTTCCATTCCACGGGCAAGACCAACCCCAATTACACCCCCCACTGCTGCGTGGGTTGTCGATACCGGCAACCCTAATTTTGATGCCGCAAGAACCGTTGTTGCCGCTGCAAATTCTACCGAAAAACCCCGGGTGTTGCTGAGTGTGGTAATTTTCTTCCCCATGGTTTCCATAACCCGGTGCCCGGCCATGGCGATACCGCACGCAATTCCGATACCGCCGAAAAATAGAAGAAAAACAGGAACCGGTACTTCGCTCCCAACATTCCCGGTTTTAACCAGGAAATAAATCACAGCCAGAGGACCGACGGCATTGGCCACATCATTTGCGCCCTGCGCCAGTGCGACATAGCAAGCGGTTCCCACCTGAATTCTCTGAAAGACCGCCTCTGCACCCGATTCTCTGTTTTTTATATAACGCTTCAAAGCTACAGATGCTGCAAATCCAAGCAGAACCGACAGAAACACGGCAACGATTAGTGCTCCCTGGGACCCAAGGGCCAATCTTTTCCCAAATGGCGTCTTGAACAAAAACGACAATACGACAACAAAAAGCGTTATACCGACAAATAAAGGAGAAAACTTCAGTGCCTGGGTTAAGGTATCCTTTCTGGAAAGAATCAATCGTACGATGATTTTAAAAATACCAAAGGCGATGACGATGCTAAAGAGCGGCGAAATGATCCAGCTCAGTACAACAGCAATGAGCTTTCCCCAATTAATGACGTCAAATCCACCGGCCATAATTCCAAAACCGATCATGGCGCCCACGATGGAATGGGTTGTGGAGACCGGCAACGATTTCCAGGTGGCAAAACTGACCCATAGCGCTGAAGCAAGAAGGGCTGAAAGGGCACCGATAAGTGCGATGTGAGGGTCGGCCATGATCTCCGTGGAGACAATCCCTTTACGAATGGTGTCGGTAACATGAGATCCAATGAAGACTGCACCCAAAACATTTAATATCCCTGCAAGAAATATGGCCTGGCGTATTGTAATTGCTTTTGCGCCTACAGAAGAAGCCATGGAATTGGCCACATCATTGGCACCGATGTTCCATGCCATGTAAAAACCGAAAATATAACCTAAAATGAGAATGATATAGGGTTGCGACATTATAATTGAACGTCTTGGTATTTTTATAACTTTATGAAATCAAAGGTTTCTTAACGGCAACCTGTTTGTGCCTTTGGAATTAAAGAATGGAATACTGGAATATTGGGCGAAAAATTGAAAAATAAACCATTTAAACTGTAAAAACTCCTTCAAACTCATCATTCCATTACTCGATCATTGCATTATTCCGGTCAGGGCGAAGCCTTGAAGTTCTATTCTCTTGTTATGACAAATAAAACGAACCTTTAATCCGGAAAGATAACGATGTTAGGCGGGCACATATCATGCTGCAGAATTCGAATCAATCAAAAATATAACGGTTTTTTGAAATCTCTGTTTGAAACGCTCAATTTAGGCAAAATATCGTCCGGTATATTGTCAATAAAACGGCAGGGCCGGTTTAAAAACAACCCGGAGGTTCGGTCATAAATTTCGGCAGGGTATGTAAAAAAAAGATTTTCCCTGGCCCTGGTTGCCGCAACATAGATCAGCCTCAGCTCTTCTTCAAGATCCTTTTCATCATGAACGGCATGTATTGACGGGAATCGGCCGTCAAGGGCCCATATTATAAAAACCGTGTGCCATTCCAGTCCCTTTGCGGAATGAACAGTTGAAAGAACCAGCCGGTCATCATCCGCATTGTCAGCAAATAAGGTGTTATTCAGGCTCGAATTCGGGGGTTCCAAAGCCATGTCGGTTAAAAACGGCTCAAGATCTTGATATCGCTCCATAATGGTGACAAGATGTTCGAGGTCTCTTGCCCGTTTCGGATGATCATCATATTTCTCTTTTAATATGGGTGCGTAATATTGAACGACCGCTTCACCCATTTGGGCAACAGACATGGACCTGGAATCAATTTCAGAAAAGAGGCGTTTGAGCCGGTCCATGCCTTTGGATCTGCCGGGTTTAAATTCGGTTTTAATGAATCCCGTGTATCCTGATTTTTCAGCCAAAATCGTTTCGTAAATCTCCAGGGCGGTTTTGGGGCCGACATTGTCCAAAAGGAGAAGTATTCTGTACCAACTTATCCTGTCATTCGAATTGTAAAACACCCTGAGATGGGCCAAAACATCTTTGATGTGTGCAGATTCAACAAATTTAAACCCGCCCACTTTGATAAAAGAGAGTCCTTCTCTACCCAATTCAATTTCAAGATCAAAAGAATGGAAACTCGCTCTAAAAAGTACCGCAATCTGGTTCAAAGGCACGCCGCTTCGATGAAGTGTTTGTATCTTTTCAACCACAAACCGAGACTGCATGTTTTCACTTTGTGCCTTTACAAGTAACGGCAGATCTCCTCCTGATTTTCGCGTAAAAAGAATCTTTGAGTATTTCCGTGCTGCTTGATCAATTATAACATTGGTAAGCCTTAAAATGGGTTCAACGCTTCGATAGTTTTCTTCCAGCCTTATGATCCGGGTCTCAGGATATATTTCAGGGAATCGCATGATATTCTCAAAATTCGCCCCACGGAATGCATAAATGCTTTGCGCATCATCACCAACGACCATGACATTTTTATGAATATCGGAAAGAAGATATATAATTTCCGCTTGAATCTTATTGGTATCCTGGTATTCGTCAACCAGCAAATATCGATACGCTGTAGAGATTTTATCTCGAACATCAGGGTATTCTTTCAAAAGCATTTCCAGATATATCAGAAGATCATCATAGTCCATAAAATTATGCGCGATTTTTTGTCTTTGATACGCTTTGAACATAAAGTGAATCGCTTCCATGTGCATTGAAAAATGCGGATAGTCGTTTAGAACGATATCTTCAACCGACAGATCCTTGTTGGCAGTCCGACTGAAGATGTTGATCAGGGTTTGCTTTCTCGGAAAAGAACCGGATCTTGATGTACCCATCATATCTTTCCTAAGCATGCCGATGAGGGCCTCGGCATCCGTTCGATCAATAATAGAAAACCCGTCTTTAAATCCAACCTTGAAAGCATATTTTCGAAGCATGGCATAAGCAAAAGAATGAAATGTCCCTCCGGCAACGTTTTTACATCTTTTATCGAGAAGCCGTGCAGCTCTTTCCAGCATTTCTTGAGCTGCCTTTCGCGTAAAAGTCAACAGGAGGATCGTGTCAGGAGATATGCCTTCTTCTACAAGACGCGCCACGCGATACGTAAGGGTTCTTGTCTTCCCGCTTCCCGCGCCTGCAATGACAAGAAGAGGTCCTTGTGTAAAGTTGACGGCTTCCAATTGAGAAGGATTTAGTTCTTCTTTATATTTAATTTGTCGATTCATTGACAGAAAAATAGTTGAAATATTTTGAGGCAAAAGCTATGTGTTTATCTTGTAATTAAACAAAACCTGCTGCCGTATGTTTGTAGGCATTGTAAGAACTAATTTAATCCTAAACAATAAAAGCATTATTTCATTTCTATACATTGAAGCATTTATCGAAAGATGCTATCTTTTACAAGTTAAATATCCCAGCCAACAGTTCAAATGTTTTTTTTGTCGTTTTAGCGGAATTTGTTGACTTTTAAAAAAAATATATATAGTGAATTTAAAAGCATTCATAGCTTTGTCAAACACCATCAGCAAAGGAGGAAAACTAAATGAAGAAGATAAAAGCGCAGTTAGATACATTATCAAAATCCCTTGTCACGCTTTCCAAAAAGGTAGAAAAGATTTCCGACCAAGTTGATAAGCTTTTAACTTCAAAAGCAACTGTACCGGCTAAAAAAATTGCTGCCAAGAAGGTTGTTAAAAAGAAAGCCGAAAAACAGATCTCGGTAAAGAAAAAAGCGGCAGACAAACCCGCAACAATGCTGGACACTGTGCTTGATACCATAAAACGATCCAAAAAGGGTATTACTGTAGCTCAACTGAAAGAAAAAACCAAACTGGACTCCAGGCAGCTCAGTAATGCACTCTATAAGCTTACCAAAAAAGGTGATATACAGACAAGGTCACGCGGTCTTTATGTGAAAAAATAGTGTTCAAGGGATTACTCGACCGATGTAAAAGAATACGTCTGTACACAGACTGCTTCCATACCACAAACAAAGTCTCCCGTATTTTTAATGAAAAAGGGTCGGGCAAACGGGAGGCTTTGTGTAATTATTCTATCAACTCATCTTTTTTTTTACAGCATTGCCACAAAAATATTCTCTGCCTCCATTGCCATTTTAAAGACCTGTTTTATATTTCCCGTTAGATCATAATTTTTTCTGTCATTTTGGGGGACATCGACTTTTAAATCGAATCGAGTCTGCTTTCACGTAGAGAACGCGTATTAGCGTTTTTATTAACAACATTGAGGTTGTAAACTATTTAGGGGGCAGTTGTTTTCCCGTAACGTTACCTGCCCGCTCGTGCCTTGCATGGCAGGCGGGTTGGCGGAGGCGCTTCGTATTTTCAGTGACGGAGACACCGAAGTGAAGGGAAAATGACTGCCCCCCCCTGAACACATACAACGGTTGGGTGGTCTGGCTCAACCGAAACAGTAAATCGGAGTGGTGCCATGTTGAAACGGTATATTGATTTTTTTACGGCGAAGTTTTATTTACATACCTTAATCATCGTAACTCTTCTCAATTTCTCTTTTATTAATCAGAGTGCCGCCTCTAAAAATACTGCCCAACACTTATCCAAAGTTTTTCGATCCGATCAACACGCCACTTCTTTGGGCTTGTGGCCGTTTGAAAAGAGTGATCTTGATCCGGACCCGGCCCTTTTGTTTAAAAAATTGCCAAATGGTTTCAAATACATATTAATGGAAAATCATCATCCCAAGAACAGGGTGAGTATGCATTTAAACATTCAGGCAGGCTCATTGAATGAATCAGACAGTCAACAGGGTATGGCACATTTTTTGGAGCATATGCTTTTTAACGGCTCAACACACTTTAAGCCTGCAGAACTGGTAAAATTTTTCCAGAGTATCGGAATGCAGTTCGGCCCTGATGCAAATGCCCGTACCGGTTTCGATGAAACCGTCTACGACATTCTTCTTCCGGAAGGAAACAAGGAAAACCTGGAGAAGGGTCTGGTTGTAATGAAAGACTTTGCTGAAGGCGCCCTTCTTTTGCCGTCCGAAATCGAAAAAGAACGGCGCGTCGTTCTGGCTGAAAAACGAACTCGGGATTCCGCTTCCTATCGAACATATGTTGAAACACTCAAATTCGAATTCCCGGATGCCAGGATATCAAAAAGGCTTCCCATCGGTAAAGAAGAAACACTCAAGAAGGTCGACCAAACACAATTAAAAGCATTTTATCATACCTGGTATCGGCCGGAAAAAATGATACTCGTTCTGGTTGGAGATTTTGATGTAAAATTGGCCGGAATGATCATAGAAGACAAATTTTCCACATTAACTCCCCGTGCCCCTCCCGGAACGTCACCCGAATTCGGTGATATAGAGCACAAAGGTGTCAAACCTTTTTACCACTCTGAAAAAGAATCGGGGAATACAACGGTAAGCATCGAGGTTTTAGAAAAGGTTTCGGCCGAGCCCGATTCACATGATTTTCGAAAAAGGCAGTTGTTAGAGGATATTGCAAATCGAATGATAACCTATCGGCTCGATACATTGATACGCAAACCGGACGCCCCTTTCACATCGGCATCCATTAGTTCCGGAATTTTTTTGAATCAAGTCAAGTACGCGAACATTACAGCGGATTGCAGCCCGGAAAACTGGGAAAGTTCCCTTTCGCTCATCGAACAGATTCTGAGAAAAGCATTGATATTCGGTTTTACCGAGTCAGAACTGGCAAGGGTAAAAAAAGATCTTCTTTCTGAATTAGATAATGCGGTTAAAAAATCGTCCACACGCAACAGCGGAAAGCTGGCTCGCGAAATAATATGGAGCCTGAATTCAGACCGTGTCTTTATGTCACCCCGTCAGGAAAAAGAACTTCTTACTCCGACAATCGATTCCGTGACATTAAAAAATGTCCACGATGCCCTCAAGGACGCCTGGGCTCCCGAACATCGACTTTTACTTGTCACAGGTAACGCGGAATTATCGGATAAGGACCCCGAGCATCGAATACTGGACACCTATGACAAGAGTAAACAGGTCGCCGTATCAAGACCTATTGAAGAGAAATCGGTTATTTTTCCATATCTTCCAGAACCCGAAAAAGAAGGCCCTGTGGTCCGGACAGAAACGATCTCTGATCTTGACATTACCCAGGTGGATTTTAAAAACGGCGTCCGGTTGAATTTTAAAAAAACTGATTTTAAAGCCAATCAGGTATTGATTAACCTTTCTTTCGGACGCGGCATATCTTTCGAACCTTCAAACAGACCCGGACTGGCATTGCTAACCGAAAGTGTCATGAATGAAAGCGGTCTCGGCACCCTTTCAAAAGATGAACTTGACAGGGCCATGACCGGTAAAAACACCTCTGTCGCCTTCAGTGTCGAAGAAGATCGCTTTGAATTCAACGGAGAGACCGTTTCCAGCGAAGTTCCCCTTCTGTTTCAACTACTTCATGCCCATATCGTCGATCCCGGATTCAGAAAAGATGCTTATGAACTTTCTTTGAAACGATTCAGTCAGAAATACAAGGCATTGTCAACGTCCATCGACGGAGCGATGACCCTTTCCGGCAGGCGCTTTCTTGCCGGCGATGACAGTCGATTCGGTTATCCGGATTATGAAGAATTCAAGACATTGACCCTTGACGATATCAAATCATGGATGGTCCCATCACTTAAGAAAAATGATATTGAGATTTCTGTTGTCGGAGATTTTGACGTTGATTCCGCCATACAGTTAACGGCTAAATACTTTGGAAGCCTTTTTTTGAACCCCATTGTCAACACAGAAAAAGAAATCGATCTGCCTGTTTTTCCCGTTGGTCAATCCCGGAAAATATTGGTCCAGACAAGAATTCCAAAAGGATTAGTAGTTGTTGCCTACCCAACGGAAGATCTATGGGATATAAACAGGACACGCCGTTTATCTATTCTGTCGGAAGTCGTCTCCGACAGGCTTCGTGAGCAGATACGCGAAAAGCTGGGTTCCGCATATTCTACCTTCGCCTTTAACAGGCCGAGCAGGGCCTATTCGGGATATGGCGTCCTTGAGGCGATGGCTTACGTTGGACCCGAGGAGTCCGGTATGGTTGTGACGGAAGTAAAGAAAATCGTATCGAACATTGCAAAAGACGGTGTCACACAGGATGAACTGAACCGGGCTAAAGAACCGACACTCACCAGTATAAAAGATATGCTTCGGAAAAACGGCTACTGGCTCGATACGGTCCTTACAGGCTCCAAAATACATCCCCAACAGATCGACTGGAGCCGGACCATACTGAAGGATTATGATTCCATTACCAAGGAGACGGTTTCCAATATCGCGAAGAAATACCTGGATAACGAAACAGCGGCAACAATCATCGTTAAACCGCAGTAGCTATCAACCTGTCGCCCGAATTGAACGAAAATTGAAAACGCCATGAGTCCTCCCGATGGCGGGATCTTCATTTTACTGCGAAAGGCATCGGAACCTTATGATCGTATAAAAAACCAAACGCCTATAATGTTTTTCCATTTTTTTTAAGATTAATCAAGGTGTTGCACAGTTTTACAAACTCTTCCACTGAAAGCGTTTCCGCTCGACGAATGGGATCAATGCCCGCCTCTTCCAATACAATTTTTGCAGTATTGGCATCCATGTTGAGTTCACTTGCGGCCAGAGCATTCTTCAATGTTTTTCGTCTGTTTCCGAAACCCGCTTTGATTACTTTGAAAAGAAATGTTTCATCAGTTGCCTTAGGATCGATTTCTGTTTTAAATTTCAGCTCCAGGATTTCAGAATCGACTTTGGGTTTCGGATAAAAAAGAGACGCTTTTACATCAACCAGTTTCTTGATATCCGAGCTATATCGCAGCATCACTGTAAGCCGTCCGTAATCTTTGGAACCAAGCTGTGCGGTGATACGCTGCGCCAACTCCTTCTGAAACATGAGAACGGCCCGGTTTACGGCATTTCTCGACCGGATCAGTTGGACAAGAATCTGAGAAGAAATATTATAAGGAAGGTTGCCAATAACCACCATTTTCCTACCGATATCTCCTGCCAGCGCTTCTATGTCGATGGACAATATGTCTTGTTCAATAATGGAAACATTTGAAAGATTACCGGCAAGAATTTCCGTATTCAACAAACCGATAATTTGTCGATCTCTTTCAACCGCAAAAATTTTCTTTGCTTTTCGAGCCAAAGGAATGGTAAGCGCCCCTAGCCCTGCGCCAATTTCAAGAATAATATCTTCGGGTAATATAACGGCGCGTTGTACAATCATTTCAGCAAAAGCCGGATCGACGATAAAATTCTGGCCAAGCTGTTTCTTGGGACGGATTTGATGTGCGGCAAGCAGTATTCTTGGTGATGTCATTGAGTTACGTTCAAAATCGATTTGCTCGGAAACGAAACCGACATTTTTATCAATAACAATGAGAATGCCCTCTCGTTTCTTTCATCGTCTTATCGTTTATAAAAATTTCGGATTGAGTCGAGGGTTATCATGAAAAATCCCTATTTTCAATATTTCAATAAACCACCAGAGGATATCCCAAGCTCGTTTTTTCGTAACTGTTTAGATTTTTGAAACAAATCTGATTTTAGGAAGCTTCAGGTGTGCTTAAACTTTTACTGGAAGCTGTTTGAGTGGATTACGGCTCGTTATCTACGAGTTCTTTCAGAAAAAATTTAAGCATAAGGCTAAATTCTTAAATTTTTTCAAGCTCTGACCCGGAATCTGAGTAAATATGTCGCTCTCGACAACGGGTTTCGAATTTTATGACCTGTAATTTTTTGGTTGATCTGAATTCAAAAGCCTTTTCTTGACTTTTCATCTAATTTTTGGTGAATTCATTTATAGTCTTTTCCGGTTAATTTCCAAAATCAGTACGGAACCGGTAAAAAAGAAGGAGGAGGACATGGCCAGAAGAAAGGGAAAATCAGTAAGGTTTGATGCAATGGTAAAGTTCTTCATGCAATATTATAACATCCCGACAAAAAAAGATATCGAAAGACTGATAGAAAG
>JAWOIY010000166.1:0-3811 GCA_046484425.1 Desulfobacterales bacterium
CGCCGCTTTTCCCCTGTACCGTGGAAAGATATATGGTTCTCACGGGGGCATTGGGTTTCAGATACTTCCGGTCCCGCTCACGGTCCAGCACGTCCTCTATGAAGAAGATCCTTTCATCTGATGAATGATCCGCTCCCTTTTTTCCCGATGTTCCTCCGTCTCCGCCGGTAAAAGCCCTTAATGGCTGAAGGGCAACTTCCTGCACCGCGATAGCCCAGTAATTACTGACACGCATGTGTTCACCAGGCTGGAAATTCATTCGCATACCGGGAATCACCAGCATCGAAATTCTGTTTTTCTTTTCTCCCGGGGGAAAGAGCGAGACCCGGTACAGCTTTACCGTGTCGTTTATCACCTGTGGTGCACTGCTGTTGTAACCCTCACGCCTGGTTTTCTCCTTCAGTTCCCTCGTGTAGTCAAGGGACGGTTCTTTGCTCAGGAGGTCGCTTATCCTGTACTCAGGCCGGCGATGAGTGCCCGTCACCTGAACGTCGTCGAGAAAGAAGAAGGGACTTACGTTCCCTGTATCAGTGCCGTCGTTTCCATAATTGGCTCTCCCTGTCCAGAACAACTCATCCATTCGGGAGTCGAAGCTGTTATAGAACTGTATAAGCCCCATGAACTTCCTGGCGATTTTTTCATGCTTAAGCGCCCTCTTTGAAAAACCTTCCCAGTCGCTCAGGGCATAACCGGCCAGTGTCGCGTAGTCCTCTTCAACAGCCGCTGTCCCGTAATTACAGGCGAAGCCCTTTGCGAACCAATCGTCGGAGGGACTGCATCCGCCGTTTCCGCTGAGGATATAGTCAATACCCCCCCTGCCGTATCGGAAACCCTTCTCCGTCCCCATGGCGAACGCTTCGGCGGCATGGACCTGATTGGCGTACCCGTAGAGGACATGGTTAAACTCGTGGTGGAAAATTGGCCCCAGGCTGGATATCCTGTTCAGGTTTATCCCGCTTAGGGTTAAAGATTCTGTTTTATAGGGACGGACCGAGGTTCCCTGCTCTGGTCATTGCTGTATTGCATCTGATAGAGTTTGAAAAATTCTCCTTTCAGGGCAATCAGTTGCTCCTGGTTGCCCCCTTCCACGATCCGTCCATTCACAATGACAACAATTCTGTCGGCATAATCAATGGTTGAAAGCCGGTGTGCAATGACAAAGGTCGTGCGCCCTTTCATCAAATTTTCCAGGGCCTTTTGAACGAGCATCTCCGCTTCCGCATCCAGTGAAGATGTCGCCTCGTCAAGAATCAATATGGGTGCATCCTTAAGCAGGGCACGGGCAATACATATCCTCTGTTTTTCACCACCGGAAAGACGCCCACCCAGTTCTCCGATATTTGTATCAAACTTGCCCGGGAAACTCTGTATAAAATCATAAGCATAAGCAGCCTTTGCAGCCTTTATAACTTCATTGTCCGTTGCATTCGGGTTTCCGTAAGCAATATTGTTCCGTATGCTGTCGTTAAAAAGAATGGGTTCTTGTGTAACAATACCCATCTGATCACGCAGGGAAGATATCGAAGCATTCCGGATATCTAGTCCGTCGATCCGGATAGCTCCCCGGGTAACGTCATAAAACCTGGGGATCAGATTCACCAGGGACGTTTTCCCGCCACCGCTCATGCCGACCAGTGCCAGAACTTCACCATCCTTGACGTCCAGATTAATATCTTCAAGAACCAAAAGATCATCATATTTAAAAAAAACGTGCTCAAAGGTTACACGGTGCGGCCCCCGTTTAATCTCCACGGGATCCGTTCTCTCTTTTAAATCTGACTCCATCTCTATGATGTCGAAAACTCTGTCTGCAGCGGCAAGCCCTTGCTGGACGGCATTATTGAGCCCGCTCAGTTTTTTTACGGGATCATACAGCATCAGCACGGCAGCCATGAACGAAAAAAATGTTCCGGCTGTTGAACTGCCCGTAATTACTTTATAACCACCGTACCATATAATAAAAGCGATCCCCAACCCGCCTAAAAACTCCATGATGGGAGAAGATAAGGACCGTGCGACAACGGCTTTCATCTCTATCCTGAACAGATGAAGGGTTTTTTCAAAAAAACGTTTTTTTTCATGAGATTCCATTCCGAATGCTTTGACGATTTTGTTGCCGGCAAATGTTTCATGCAAAAAAGAACTTAAATCCGCCATGGCTTCCTGGCACCCGGTACTGATACGTCGGACCCTTCTGCCAAATTCAACAACAGGAAAAAAGGCCACCGGCAAAACAACAAATGCAATCAGCGCCATTTTCCAATCGCGATAGAAGATCACAAATGTCAAACCTACTATGGTAAAACTGTCCTTTAATGATCCTGTGACGGCTGTTGAAACCATGGTTTTGATGATGTTGACGTCATTCGTAATTCGCGACATTAAAACACCGGTCTTTTCTTTCTGGAAAAAGGCTATCGGAAGGTCTTGTATTCGGCTATAAAGATCGTTTCTCAGGTCCTTGATGATATTCTCGCCGACATAATTCATTAAATAGTTTTGGCCGTACATCCCCAAACCACGAAGAAAATAGATTAGAATAACGGCCAACGGAATTATTTTGAGCATTGTCGTGTCTTTATTGAAAAAAATATCATCCAGCACGGGCTTTACCAGAAAGGCTGTGGCAGAGCTTGCAACGGCGATAACCAGCATGCACGCCATAGCCAGAAAAAGCCTGAGCTTGTTTTGCTTGATAAGCGCAAGCAAGCGCCTGTGTCTGTCTTTTAACCTCAGTTTTAACATATTCTATCTAAACGGGTTCGTTCGGGGTTCCCTGTTTTCTATTTCCTCTATCCTCTTTCCTATTTCCGTTCCCTGTATCCTATATTCTATCTCCTCTTTCCTATATTCTATCTCCCATCTCCTATCTTCTATCTCCTATCTCCTATCTCCTGCCTCCTGTCTCCTGTCTCCTACTTCTTTCGAGCATACGAAATGCGATATCCGCCACGCGTTCCGAAGCACCCGACCCGCCCAGTCTGTCCCGAATGCCCAGCAATTCAAGGCTCAGCCTCTGAAGCCGGGACGGGTCGCTCAACATCTCGAATACGGTTTCCGCGATTCTTTTTGAGGATGCCGCTTCCTGAATCAGCTCCGGGACAATCTCCCTGCCTGCGATGAGATTAACCAGCCCAATATGGTTAACCCGGATCATTGCCTTCCCCAACCAGTAGGACACCGGAGACACTTTGTAAATAATAACCACCGGTGTGCCTGAAATTGCAGATTCCAGGGTCACGGTGCCCGATGCAGCCACAACAACCCTGCTTTTCTCAAATATTTTTTTCACATCACCGGTGACAATCTCAAAACAGGCCTTGCCTTTGTATTTTCCGACAATTTCTTCCACTTGCTTTCCTTCCACATCCGGTGCAAGTGAAATGATGAATCTTATGGTTTTGATCTTTTTAAACAGGATCCTTGCCGCATCAATCATTACCGGGAGATGCCTTGCAATCTCTCCGTAGCGGGATCCCGGAAGAAGACCGACAACGGTATTTTCTTCAGACCTCCGCTCCCAAGCCGCTTTTTGGGGTAAAAGGCCATTTTCGAGCAACGGGTGTCCCACAAACGTTACCGGAATATTTTGCTTTTTGTAAAAATCCTCTTCAAAGGGCAAAATGACGGCCATGTGGTCAACGAATTTTCCAATCTTTTTAACGCGGCCTGATCTCCACGCCCAAATCTGTGGGCTAATGTAATATAAAACAGGTATGCCGTATTTTTTGGCAGTCGTTGCAATATGAAGATTAAAATCCGGAAAATCGATCAGTATCAGAAGATCCGGGCGCATGGTTTTTAGGGTTTT
>JAWOIY010000176.1:0-22677 GCA_046484425.1 Desulfobacterales bacterium
CTGGCCGAACGTCTCGGGAAGGGCGGGGTACATGTGTCGATGAGCACCGTTCTTCCGAAAACCGCCGATACCCTTTCCCGCCGGCAATCCGAATTCGGCGGTCATTACGTTGCCGCACCGGTCATGGCGCGGCCCGACTTGGTTCAAGCCAGGAAACAATCTTATTTCGTTGCCGGTAATGCGGCGGCAACGGCCCGTATACGGCCGATCTTAGAGGCAATCAGTTTGCGAATATTCGACTTCGGCGAAAACCCGGCGGATGCCAATACCGCCAAGCTGGCCGCCAATTTTCTCATCGCCGCGTCCATTGAAGCGATGGCCGAAGCCTTTGTTTTTGTCGAGAAAAACGGTGCCGATCCGGCCGCGCTCCACGATGCCCTCGGCAGCACGCTCTTTGCCTGCCCGATTTATCAGAACTACGGCCGTCAAATCCTCGATGAGGCTTACCACACACCCCTGTTCAAGCTGTCGTTGGGATTGAAGGATATCCGCCTGATTACACGGACCGCCGACGCCAGCAATACACCGATGCGGTTTGCGCGTGTCCTGAAAGATCGTTTCCTGGCCGCCATGGCCCACGGCCGGTCAAATTACGACTGGATCGGCATCGCGGCCGAGGTGCGTGACGAAGCCGGCCTGTAATCGGTTTTCGGTGGTTTTTGAGTCCCTTGGATTGGCACCGGTTTGGCGTTTTTTAATTCGTAACCCTTCCCGCTCGTGCCTCGCAGTGGCAGGCGGGGTTGAACCCTGAACCGTTCAACCTACACCTGACTGTGTTAACACACGACGCCGAATACCGTGTTGTTCTTTCCGATTTTTTCGATGGTAACCTGAACCAGGGTATTGAAAAGATTGCCTGCGCCTTCGACATGCACCGGAATGTAGTTGGATGTGATGCCTTTTAGCAGCCCTGTAATCTTGTCCCTTTTCCCTTCAATCAAAACCGCAACCGTTTTTTCCGTATAATTTTCATAAAAAATACGTTTTTTTTCGTTTCCGAGCCTGCGCATTCTTTCGCACCGCGCCTTTATTGTCTTTGACGGAACTTTTTCGGGATATTTCTCGGCAGGTGTCCCCGGGCGGGGTGAAAAAGGGAAGACATGCAGATACGTCACCGGCAATTTTTTGATCAGCGCGTACGTATTTTCGAATGCTTTTTCGGTTTCACCCGGAAATCCGATGAGGACATCGACACCTATGGCGGCCTCCGGAATCCGTTCCTTTATTTTAAAGATCAAATCTTCGAAAAAAGATCGCGTATAATCCCGATGCATCCTTTTTAAAACAAGGTCATCCCCGCTTTGCAGGGGGATGTGAAAATGGTCGCAGAACATATCTGTCTTTGCCACAAGCTCGATAATTTTCCGGGTCAGTTCGTGAGGTTCGATGGAGCTGAGCCTGACCCGATCGATGGCATTTGAATCACGAATGCGGACCAGCAGGGACATTAAATCGGTTTGGGGTGAAAGGTCTGTCCCATAGGCCCCAAGGTGCACACCGGACAACACCACTTCATGAAATCCGGACTCCTTTAAACACCGGATGCTGGTTAATACGCTCTCAACAGGCGTGCTGCGGCTTCTCCCGCGGGCATAAGGGACAATACAGTACGAACAGAAAGCGTTACAGCCGTCCTGTATCTTCAAAAACGGCCGGGTCCGGTTTCCGAACACCGTTACGGGGACGTGCTTGAAATGGTGCTCAGAGAGGATCTCTCTGTGGATCAGGGAAGGGCAGGGGCCATTATCCAGGGATAACACCATATCGGGGATTTTGTGTTTATCTCTATGACCGATGATGTGGTGCACCCCGTCTATTTTCTTTATGGCATCCGGCTCGGTCTGGGCATAACAGCCGGTGACGACGATTCGTGCTTCCGGATTGGATCGTATGGCCTGCCGAACAGCCTGCCTGGACTGCATGGCGGCTTTTCGGGTGACCGTGCACGTATTTATGATGCAAAGACCTGCGGGATCTTCGGCGCCTGCCGGCTCACCGCCCAACTCCTTCAGCCGTTGGGCTATGGCGTCCGACTCATATTGATTCACTTTGCATCCTAACGTCGTGATCGTAAACTTGACCATTGGTTATTTGTTTCTTTTATTATAGGACACAGATGACGCGGATTTAACGGATCTGCAAAGATATTCAGATTGTTTCGCTCCGCTCACAATTGGGGCGACGCCCCCCTAATTTCTCTATGATCCGCGAAAATCCGCAGAATTTGTGTTATCTGTGTTCCATAAGTTTTAAACTTTGAGCCTTTTCATTGGCCATTTATCATTAGTCATATCACCTGACCCCTTGAACCCCTGGCCCCTTGAACCCTTTTCCGACTTTCAGCCTTGAGCTTTCAGCTTTTAGCTTTGGTACTTATCCACCCCCCACCCAGCACCTCATCACCCTTGTAAAATACGGCACACTGTCCGGGGGTGACCGCTTTCTGGGGTTTTTCGAACCGAACCTCGGCCGTTTTTTCGTCAACGGAGGTCAGAATGGATGCGGCGGCCGTATGGCGGTACCGGATGCGGGTATGAACCTCCGACGGCCGGATCGGGGCCTCCTGTATCCAGTTGATATTTTCAACCCTGCACCGGGAAGCGAAGAGATCTTTTTTAAACCCCACGGTCAGTATGTTCTGCCGGGTGTCCATGCGGATGACATAAATGGGCTCGGCAGCCGGGCGGTTGATTCCCCGGCGCTGGCCGACGGTAAACAGGTGTAGTCCCTTGTGCTCCCCCAGTACATTGCCGTCAACATCTTTTATCAAACCGGGTTTGGGTTCAAATCCCTGTTGCCCGGCAAGAAAATCCCCGTAGTTTTTGCCTTTGATAAAGCACACATCCTGGCTTTCCGTTTTTTTGACGGGCGTAAAGCCTTTTTGGCTTGCCAGCCGAATAACCTCGGATTTTTTCATATGTCCCAAGGGGAAACGGGCGCCGGCAAGCTGCTGTTGTGTCAGGCGGGCCAGAAAGTAGGACTGGTCTTTTTGTGAATCGACGCCTCTATAAAGATGATAATTGTTTTTGGTGTCCTTCTTTAAAACGGCGTAATGCCCGGTGGCAAGGGTTGACGCACCCAGTGTTCGGGCAAAGTCGAACACGGCTTTGAATTTTATGGACGGATTGCACACCATGCAGGGATTGGGGGTTTGCCCGGCCTGATACGTTCGAACAAAGTAATCCACGACATTATTTTTAAACTCGGTCCTGCAGTCGAAAAGTTCGATGTCGATGCCCAGTTGTTCCGCGATGGAAAAAATCTTATGGGATTTTGAAAGATGAAAGTCTTGACCGTTATCGGAAAAATGATCTTCATATCCGGTAACAAAATGAATCCCGACAACATCGTGCCCATTTTCCTTCAAAAGATGAGCAGCCATCAGAGAATCGATGCCGCCGCTCACGGCAATAGCTGTTAACGGCTTCATCCATTAAAAAAAGTTTTGTTTGAGGGGCGAACTTCCATCGCCCGGGTGGGACAGGTCGTCACGCACAATTCGCACACGCTGCATTTTTTTTGGTTAAAATCGACAGACATTTCAGGCCGTTTGATGGAAAGCGCCTGGGTCGGGCAGACCGCCGTGCAGGCGCCGCAATGGGTACACCTTTTATTAATGCGTTTTATCTCCTGGGACGCATTCAGGACCTGGACACCCCGTTGCTTGAGATATTTTACGCCTTCTTTGAAATCCTTGCGGTTTCCCGCAAGTTCCAACACCATCACGCCTTCTTTCCTGGGGAGTATGGAAGCATTGAGAATATTGAAGGTCAGGTCAAAATCTTTTGAAAGATAGCAAACAATCGGTTTTTCCACTTCCGTTTTGGGGAAGCGTAAAATCAGTATTTTTGAGTACACGGCGAACCTCCGAAAATCCTTTATTTTTGATTAAAAAAATATTACTTTAAATATACATGCTTATCCTGTCAACTGCAATTTAACATTTGAGTCGGATTAACCCTTTTGGGTTGACATTCCATGAACCCTTTTGCGTACCGAACAACGGGTCTTGCCATCAGGACACTGGCAGGACTTTCAAAGGCGGAAATTCGAATTCACGGCAGAGAAAATCTTCCTGAAGGCTCCGCATTATTCGTGGTGAACCATTTCACCCGGATCGAAACCCTTCTCCTTCCGTACCATATTCATAAGCTGGTAAAAATTCCGGTATGGTCCCTTGCCGATTATCAATTTTTTGAAGGGGCTCTCGGTGCATTTCTCGAAAAGGTGGGTGCGGTATCTACAAAAAACCCTCACCGCGACCTTCTCATTATTAAAACTTTGCTCACCGGAGAAGCCAATTGGATCATTTTTCCGGAAGGCCGTATGGTCAAAGACAAAAAAATCATTGAAAAAGGACGATTTATGATTTCCTACGCCGGCGGGAAACGTCCGCCGCACACCGGCGCCGCCACCCTGGCCCTGAGGGCCGAATTCTACCGCCAGCGGTTTCGTATCCTGTTTAACGAATTTCCCGATGAAGTCCGACAGTTAATGGACCGCTTCCGAATCGACGCCATTGAGCCGGTGTTAGACAACAATACGTATATCGTACCGGTGAACGTTACATATTATCCGCTCAGGGCATATGAGAATATTCTCAGCAGGCTGGCAGTCCGGTTGATAGACGATATCTCGGATCGCATGCTGGATGAGATCATGACCGAAGGGAGCATGCTGATGTCCGGTGTGGATATGGATATTCGGTTTGGCAAGCCGATAGAGATCAGGTCGTTTATGGAGCGTTCGATCATAAAGAAGGATATCTCCTCAAAACATCGCATCGGTTTCGATGACCCGATTCCTTCAAAACAGGTCATGCGAAATGTTGCATTAAAGATTATGCAGGAATACATGTCCGCCATTTACAGCATGACCACTGTGAACCATGATCACATTTTTGCATCTTTGTTAAAGCAGATCCCGTTTAAAAAAATCGACCGGAATGATTTGAAGAGAAGGGCATTTTGTGTGGTCAAAAGTAACCTTGATGAAACAGGAGTTTATCTTCACGAAAAACTTCATTTGGATCAGACCCATCTATTGATCGACGACCGTTTCAACATGCTCAAGAATTTTGTCAAAATTGCCGAGCAAAAGGGGGTTGTTAACATAACCAATAATACGATCATAAAGGACGCCTCAAAATTTATCTCTCCTTTTGATTTTCATCGCATCCGCATTGACAACCCGATAGCCGTCATCGCAAATGAGGTGGAACCTTTAAAAAAGCTCCAGCGAAGGATAAGGCGGTATGCCTGGATGCCTGGGTTTTGGCTGAAAAGGTACATCGCCCGAATTTTGAAGAAAAATGCGATGGATGAATTTGAACAGGATTATAAGGATTTTTATATCGACGGAGAAACAAAAGAGAAGGATATCGGAAAGCCTATTCTGATCAAGGGTGCCTCCCGCAATACGGGCGTGGTTTTGGTTCACGGCTATATGGCCGCTCCTTTTGAGGTTAAAGACCTTGCCGAGGTTCTGGGCCGAAACGGGCTGTGGGTCTATGCCCCCCGTTTAAAAGGACACGGCACTTCTCCGGAAGATCTGGCACAAAGAACCTATACGGACTGGGTGGCCGCTGTTGAAAAAGGATATGCCATTATGAGTCATCTGTGCCGCCGGGTTGTGGTGGGCGGATTTTCAGCCGGAGGGCTGCTGGCCCTGGAACTGGCGTCAAGACTCAAGGATATCAAAGGTGTTTTTGCAGTTTGCCCGTCCATGAGGCTTCAGGATTTTTCTTCAAAGTTTGTTCCGGCGGTTGATGTCTGGAACCGGTGGATGAAAAAGGTTCGACTCGATGGTGCCAAAATGGAATTCGTCGAGAACCGGCCTGAAAACCCCCATATTAATTATTTTCGCAACCCGGTTTCCGGCGTGCTGGAGCTGGAACGGCTCATGGATGCCGTGGATGACAGATTATCTGACATTCAAATGCCGGCCCTTGTGGTTCAATCCTCGGGAGATCCCGTGGTGAGACCCGGCGGATCACGGCGGGCGTTTAAGCGTATCGGGTCCGAGGATAAATCGTACATCCTTTTTAACTTTGACCGCCACGGCATACTTCTTGGCAAAGACTCGGAGAAAGTACACAAGGCGATATGGAATTTTATCGAAGGATTAAAATGAGTTCCAGGGAAGTTTTTCTGAAAAGACGCTGAACGGACAGTGTTTTTCGCAGCCGTTCAAGGATTTTTTATTCGGGGTTTTCTCGTTCTACCGCCAGCCGATGGTTTCGTATCCCTTATCATGCAGGCATTTTTCAACAAAACGACGAAATACCGGGCCAGGCTTTCCTGAGTCGATGGTTTTCCGTGTCATGGTGGCAGCGCCGACGCCGGCTGCACCCGCACCCGCAGCGCGTCCCACATTATTTCCGAGAACCGCCCCCACAGCCGCGCCGGCAACCGCCCCGACGGCTGCGCCGGCTGCGGTATCCTTTGCAATTTCTTCACCCTTGTTTTCTTCGGCCCCGTATTCTGTTGCAAGACGCATACACGTGTCAATATCGGCCTGGGCCCTTTCGTTCCCAACCTCGTTGAGATAGGGGTTTGGATACAAGACGGGCCGTTGCCCGGCACATCCGCAAACGATCAAGATGATAATGATTAAAACAAGCTTGCTTATTTTTGACATTTCACTCATTGGCAATTCCTTCATAATTTCCTGCAAAACAGGGATCCTCAACCTGGAACCGTAAACCTCGAACCAGTTAACCCATGATACTATTGTTAACATTATATGACAATAGAGATTTCATAACTTAACGTATCGGGGATTCCATAACATTTTGAAATTCTAAATCCTTATTTGAAACTTTATTTTATGTTCAGAATATGGAATGATGGAATAGTGGAATATTGGGCTTTAAAGCGGAGCCCGTCTTTTTTATAAAAAACGGTAGAATACCTTTAAACCCATCATTCCAAGGTCCCAATATTCCATTATTCCTATTGTGAGCGCAGCGAACTAATTTGGATAGATCCGAACGACCCATGATTTTTTTTCACTTTGCGTTAAATTTTTAGGTGACATTTGCCGATAGATGTGTTAGCAATACCAAAAAATGAAAGGAAACCCATGATTCGCACTCCCATTTTCAGGATTATTGATGCAGGTCGAGCGACCGGCGCTGCCGCGGCGGCTGCCGCGAGGCAGCCTGTGGTCCTGAAGGGGAGCGGATAGCGGATTCCTCAAAAAATCAATCAGGGCTGCGGGCATTCAAACCGCAGCCCTTTTTTATGTTAGGGCTGCAAGAGCAGCCCTTTTTGTTTATGGGGTGAATATTACGAATTTTAATGAGGGGGAGGAATTACAATGCGAACCAATATTGTCCACATCGGGGCACAAGAACTGACGTACGAAATCCGCAACATCGTACGTGTGGCCGATAAGCTTCAGGAGTTGGGGGTAACCGTCTATATGGAAAACATCGGTGACCCTGTTGCCAAGGGTGAAAAAATCCCCGTTTGGATGAAAGACATCGTTGCCGAACTGGTCAGAGAGGACGACGGCTACGGCTACTGCCCGACCCAGGGACTTTTAGAAACCCGTCAGTTTCTCGTTTCCCTGAACAACAACAACGGTCATTGCCGCATCACTCCGGAAGATATCATCTTTTTTAATGGACTCGGGGATGCGATTACCAAAACCTACGGGTTTTTAAACCGCACCGCCCGGGTCATTACGCCGTCACCCACCTATACCACCCACTCTTCTTCCGAGGCGGCTCACGCCGGATTGCCTCCGGTTTGCTATCCTCTGGATCCACACAATCACTGGTTCCCGGATATTGAAGAACTGCGCCGCCGGGTCAAATACAACCCTGCGGTGGCCGGCATTTTATTGATCAATCCCGACAACCCGACGGGGGCGGTCTATCCGGTAAGCCTGATCAAAAAGGTCGTTGAGATCGCGAAGGAATTCGACCTCTTCATTATTGCCGACGAAATCTACCAGAACCTGGTTTTTAACGGCCACAAAACCGAGTGTCTCAGTGCAGTCATCGGTGACGTTCCCGGAATTTCAATGAAGGGGATCTCAAAGGAGCTCCCCTGGCCCGGATCCAGATGCGGCTGGATCGAGATTTACAATGCCCACCGGGATTCGGGTTTCAAATCCTACATCCAGAGCATCCTGAATGCCAAAATGGTTGAAGTCTGCTCCACCACGCTGCCTCAAAAGGCTTTGCCCCATATCTTCAGGCACCCTCAGTATCCGGCGTACCTGGAAGAGCGTCGCCAGCGATATGAACGTTTCTCAAAAATCGCGTATGACCGGCTCAGCACGATTCCAGGGGTTATCGTCAACCCCACCAATGGTGCGTTCTATATGAGTGTTGCCTTTGAAGACGGTGTGCTGAACCACCACCAGACCCTTCCCATTCCCAACGGGGCGGTAAGCGCGCTGGTGAAGGAACTTACCGAAGGTCCGAACGTTCAACCGGACAAACGGTTCGTCTACTATCTTCTGGCTGCTACGGGAATCTGTGTGGTTCCCCTGACATCCTTTAACACACAGATGCAAGGATTTCGGATTACGCTTTTGGAGGTGGATGAAACAAAGTTCCGCAAGATGCTTGACAAATTAAAAGAGGGGATTGAACAGTATACTGCCTGAATCTCATGAGCATGGATATTAGATCGATCTCATGTATGGAATGGATGCCGGATCAAACGAATTGTCGGGTATCTGATTTCCGATAACCATATTAAAAAAGGACATCACCCAAAAAATGAGACAGCTCAGACCCGTGCTCTCCGCCGGATACCTCGGCGGGCCGTACGGCATCGGCGGAAAAGTTGTATGTGTTCAGGGGGCAGTCATTTTCCCTTCACTTCGATGTCTCCGTCACTGGTATTTTCAGTGAGTTAGCAATCCATTTAAACAGACAAAACTTTGGCATTATTCTTCCAAATCATTCGTTTTTTTGTCAAAATTCAACAATCTGTTTTCAATAAAAACCAATAAGCATTTGTAATTTTTAGCTATTATATTGCTGGCAAGGTATTTGCATTAACCTCTTTTGTTTTATTTCAATATGTTACTGCAGCTGTATGTGAACCGGGCGAACCAGTGCTGATGATCGATGGCCAAGTAAAACATCAAGGGAGACGGACGATGATCAGGGGGTATCACGGGAAAGGAAAAGATCCGTTAGGGTATTTTTTAAGCGTATTGGTAAAAGGCACAGGGCGAAAAAGAGAAATGTCATAGTCGTCCGGTATCGACGCAATTGAGGATAAACCTTTGGAAAAAAATGATGCCATGAGTGGTGATAACCTTTCATATAAAGAACTGGAACAGCGCATCAAGGCGCTGGGAAGGAAAATTGTCGGATCCATCGGGTCGGATAATATCCAGGAAGGGAATGAACAGCGATTTCGTCTGATCTCGGAAACGTCGCCGGTTGGAATTTTTGAAACAGATGCAACAGGCGAGTGCCTGTATACCAACTCCAGTTGGCAGGAAATTTTCGGGGTGAGCCTGATCGAAAGTCTCACGCGTGACTGGAGAGAGTTTCTCCACCCTGACGATAGAGAATTGGTATCCGTACAATGGGCACAGACACTCACGAACCTGAAATCGTTTTCAAGAGATTGCAGGATCATTACCGCAAAAAATGAGGAGCGCTGGATTCACCTGCGGTCATCTCCTGTTTTTTCCGATAACGGCACACGGTATACCGGAACCGCAACGGATATTACCGACCGTAAGCGTTCCGAGGTTGAACTCAAAAAGGCCAAGGATGCTGCCGAGGCGGCCAATATCGCAAAGAGCGAGTTTTTGGCCAACATGAGTCACGAGATCCGGACCCCCATGAATGGTGTCATCGGGATGGCAAATCTGCTGCTGGACACCGATCTGGGCCCGGAGCAGCGGGAGTTTACAGAAACCATCCGGAAGAGCGCCGATTCTCTGATGACGATCATCAATGATATTCTCGATTTCTCCAAAATCGAAGCCGGCAAACTCGCGCTGGATATCATCGACTTTGATTTGAGGGTCACTCTTGAGGAGGTGAGCGAACTCATGGCATTGAAAGCTTATGAGAAAAAACTGAAATTCGCCTCCATTGTCCACCATGAGGTGCCCTCCTTATTACGGGGGGATCCGGGACGGCTTCGGCAGATTCTGATCAATCTGGTGGGGAACTCCATTAAGTTTACAGATACGGGTGAGGTGACGCTAGAGACTACCCTTGACGAAGAGGACACCCGCTGGACTGTTATCCGGTTCAGTGTAAGCGACACCGGCATCGGTATCCCGGAAAAAGGCAAGGATCGCCTGTTTAAGTCGTTTTCACAAGTGGACGGCTCTACCTCCCGCAATTACGGTGGTACGGGCCTGGGGCTGGCCATATCCAAGCAACTTGCGGAATTGATGGGGGGATGTATCGGCGTTGACAGCAAAGAAGGCCAGGGGAGCACGTTCTGGTTCACCGTGGCACTTGAAAAACAGACCGAGGACAACGAACCGTGGATGATGGCCGAGGATATTCGCAAAAAGCGAATCCTGATTGTGGATGACAATCCCATCAATCGACAGGTTTTCAGGGAGCAACTTATATCCTGGGGATGCCGCTATGGCGAAGCCTCAAGCGGAGCCCAGGCAATAGATGAATTGCGGACCGCCCAGGAAATTAGGGACCCATTTGAAATCGCAATTATCGACATGCAGATGCCGGATATGGATGGGGAGGCATTGGGCCGAAATATCAAAAAAGATCCGAATCTGGCAGGCACCCTTCTCATCATGGTAAGTTCAATCGGGACACGGGGGGATGTGGCCCGATTAAAAGACATCGGTTTTGCCGCCTATTTGACCAAGCCGATCAAACAGTCTCAGTTGTATGACTGTCTCAACACGACATCAAGAATGTGGAAAGAAAAAATACAGGCTCAGGATATGCCCATTGTCACGCGTTATTCATTGAACGAGGATAAAAAACGCCGGGTTCGCATTTTGCTGGTAGAGGATGATGTGACCAACCAGAAAGTGGCACTGAATATTTTAAGAAAATTCGGTTATCGGGCCGAAGCAGTGGGCAACGGACAGGAAGCCTTACAGGCGTTGACGAAAGTTGCCTATGATGTTGTATTGATGGACATACAGATGCCGGTGATGAACGGGTATGCGGCTACGCGGCGAATACGCGAATTGGAGCTCAAGGCTCAAAGTGAAAAATTCAATAAAAAGGACCCCAAAGATCGTTCAGCTTCTGAGTTTCAGTTTTTGGCACAATCGGGGAGGATACCCATCATTGCCATGACGGCTCATGCCATGAAAGGGGATCGCGAGAAATGCATCGCAGCTGGTATGGATGACTACACACCAAAACCTATCAATCCACAGGAATTGCTGGAAAAAATTGAAAAGTGGGGCAGGATTGAACGAAGCGATTCGGGTCCTGAGACCGAGGTTCCTGAAGACCGCGCGTTAATCGGCGCATCCCAGAAGACAAAACCTTTAGATTTTGAAAAGGCCCTGGAACGCACCATGGGAGACAAAGATTTTCTTAAAATACTCCTTGACGGGTTTATCCAGGAGTTACCGGGCCAAATTAAATCCATTAAAGCTGCCATTGCCGGAACGGATGCGGCAGAGGTGGCCAAACAGGCACACAAAATAAAAGGGGCGGCTTCCAATCTGAGTGCAGACGGTCTTTCTGCGGCTGCCAGATCGCTGGAAGAGGCCGGTCTCAGGGAACCCATGGACGAAGCGAATCAAATGCTGGAAGTTTTAACGGCAGAAGTCAGGCGGTTAACCGAATATATCGAACAGGCGGAATGGTAACAGATTCATAAATGAAGCGGTCATTTGCGGCCATACGCATTATATACCCACAACCTTCGATTACGTTACGGGAAAAGAACGTCCCCCTGAATAGCCATCCTCCGAAAATCGAGAAATTTGACAGTTAGCTCATCTATTTGATAATAATCTGAACTGATCGGTTCCAGGTTCAGAGTTCAAGGTTCAAGGGTTACAACCGATTGGCATTGCTTGTAATTCTGTTTAAAATCCGGGATTCTAAACATAACCTATTGGGGGACTGGTTTTATAACCACTATACAGGCTAGATCCTTTTGGCATGAGTTGTTTGGTTTTTTTACCCAGAACCCTGCCCGCTCGTGCCTCGCAGTGGCAGGCGGGGTTGAACCCAGAACCGCTCAACCTGGGAATAAATCCTGTGATTCAATGTGTCTGTCGGCGTCTATGGACGAAATCGCAAACAGGAGGTCAAACTGATGATTCACTGTGGTGAAATCAAAGTTCGGGGTTTTCATATAGATGTATTTTCCCATGTTAACAATGCGAGATATCTGGAATTCATGGAAGAAGCCAGATGGGTTGTCTTAGAAGAATATATTGGCTTTAAGAGGATGAAAACATTGGGGATCATCTTTGTTGTCGTCAATATCAATATTAACTATCGAAAAGCTGTTTCAATGGGAGACAGGCTCGAGCTGTATCTCGGTCTTCATAAGATCGGCAGCAAAAGCGCGGTCTTTCATCAGGAGATCAGGCTGAAAGGTGAAGATACCGTCGTTGCAGATGCCAAGGTGACGTTTGTATTTGCAGATGCAAATTCGGGCAGGGCCGTCAGAATAGATGATGAGATAAGGGGGCTGCTCGAAAAACTTACCAATGGGGCCGAAATTAAATAGACATCATCCCGGTGCGATACAATATTCAGGAAGAAGGGTTGAACCGGCCGATTCCCTGCTTATTTTAAGGCCATTAATAAGGAACTGTTCAACACCACAGGAGTTCAATGATGCCGTTTGTGACTGTACCCGGATTAAAAGGCAAGGTTTATGTGCCTGAGAAACCGCAGGAAATCGCCAAGAAGCATCCATGCAGGGATTGCTATTTTTGCCAGTCATGCAGTGACGATCGGTGCAGAATATGTCTTGGTCCAAAAGACCACAAATGCAGGAAATCAGTTGAGGAATAAGTTGTCCGGGGCCTATACCTGATTGAACCGGATACGGGGGCGATAGTGTTTACAAATAAAAACACCCTGCCCCCTCATCTAACCCGGATCAGGTGTTTTTTTGTAATTTCAACTGATCCTCAAGAAGTTTTAATCGTCCTTTCAGTTCCTTTTCATGCTGCCAGCCTTCTGTTACATCTCTTATGATGGCGGCACTGCCTATAACTTCATTCTGATGATCCCGTACGAGAATTATCGTAAACTCGACAGATATTCGTTTCCCATCCTTATGGGCGGCCGGCACTTTAAGCAGCTCACTGCCATACCGAGTTTCACCGGTCTCCATCACCTTGTAGTACCCCTCCCAGTGCCGTTCACGCAATTTGTCCGGAACAATAATATCTAAACTCTTTCCGATTGCTTCTTCACTGGAGTAGCCGAAAATTGTCTCGGCTCCCGAATTCCATACCCGTATATTTCCTTCTCGATCGGCAAAAAGGATAGCATCCTGGGCGAAATCTACGATCTGTTTGTATATCCACTCTTTATCGGTTAAACTCGTCATGATTTACCTCCTCTTATCTCAATAGTCATTGTCCTTTATCGGATCTTACCGGTTTCGGTTTTCATTGCTCCTTTTGAAGCCTGCCGATTTAACACCGTAAATAGAATCACGGCCAGTACGGCCATGATCACGAAGACAGAAAACCCTTGCGCGTAACCGGTTTGGCCGTTTATTTTGACAAAAAGTCCCATCAAAAGCGGTATGGCAAAGCCGCCAAATGCACCCAGACCGCCGACGATTCCGGCTGCACCGCCCACGGCTGCCGGACTGTATTTGGGAACCAGTTTGAACACGGCTGCATTGGCAACCCCCATTCCCAGTGCGAGAATCATCTCTCCGGCCAATGCCAAACTTTCCGACCGCAACGCCAAAAACATGAATAATGCACCAATGCCGACCATCAGGAAGGATGCAAGCGCAACTTTTTCACCCCCCATTCGATCGGAAGCATAGCCGCCCAGAACCCTCAGCAAACTTGCTGAGATGGAGAAGAGAGCGGTGAATAAACCGGCACGCACGAGACCCGTTCCGAACAGTTCGGCCCAGTAAGTGGGGAGCCATACCGTTAAAGCAATAAATCCACCGAACGTTACAAAGTAAAAATAGGTTAACACCCATGTGCGCCAGTCCGAGCCTGCCTTTTTGATCGACTCCATGGCGGTCCCGGAAGGGACAAGTTCCTCACCACAGGCTAATAGCAGTGCGTCCGGATCAATTTCGATGCCCATTTCCTGGTACTGAAAATAAGGGGCGTCTTTCATGTATATGTAAATGAGGACGACAAGGATCAGGAGCATGCCGAACCAGAACACGTAGGAAACGGTAAATCCCAGCGAGACCACCATAAACGGCAAAAGGAAAGCGAATAAACCGGGAGCCAGGTTGCCCAAACCTGCATAGACGGCCAGTGCCGAACCCTGTGTTTTTTGCGGATACCAGTAGGATACAGTGGGTATGCCTACAGAAAATACTGCGATGCCGCAACCACAGAGGACACCGGACAGCAGAAAAAATGGATACTGAGCAGGGCGGGGCATTGGGAAGAGCCAAAACATCAATGTGATACCCGTCACACCCAGGGCGGCGAGCCCCAACAAGATCAAGATCGGTTTCTTACCCCCAATTCGATCGACCATTGCGCCGAAAGGAATCCTTAAGAGAGAACCGGTCAGCGCAGGACTCGCAGCCAGCAGGCCCATTTGAAATGGGCTCATGGTCATCGTGGCCTTTAGTTTACTCACAATGGGACCGAAAGCAGAGACGCCGGCAAAGCCTCCGAAAAATGCCAGGGTTGTCCAGAATAGAGCCGCCCCGCGACTGGATTTTGCGTAACAGACAGCTTCTTCGGTCATATCAACCTCCTTGTTGTGGAGAGATTGACTGTTAAGAATACTCAATCGACAACCGGGACAGATGTCTCGGACACCCGGCGTCGAAAGACGATGTATCGTCTCAACGGGTATGTAAACGGCGCGCTCCAAATATGAACCAGACGACTAAACGGTGAAAAGCCCAACAATGCAAACGCACTCAGAATATGAATCTTGTAACTTAAAGGTACTGCCGACATCAGTTCCGGATTCGGTTGAAAAAATACAATGCCTCTGATCCAAGGTGCAATGGTGTCCAAAACATAGAAATGGCCGAACACCACGTTAAACAGCCCGGCACCAGTGACAAAAATCAAACCCGCAAGGGTCACATAGTCATTGAAGGTCGTGGTGGCCCGGATACGTTTTACGGTTACCCTGCGCCAGAGAAGCAATATCGAACCGATAAAGGCCACTACGCCGACCACGAGTCCCGACCAGTAAGCAATCCGCGTATGGGCCTGGCCGTCGATACCCACCATATCAAAGATGGTCTGTGGTATTAAAAGGCCCCCGGCATGGCCGACCAGTGTCAGCAGAATTCCCCAGTGAAAAAGAGTGGTGCCGGGATATAGATTTTTCTTTTCGAGAAATTCGCTCGATTTTGCGTTCCAGGAAAACGGGTCCGCAATATACCGATAGGCATGTCCGATAACAAATGTTGTCAGAGCCAGGTATGGAAAAACCAGAAATGCCAGCGTGTTTGTTATAGTCATTTTTATTGCTCCGGTGTTTATTGGTTATTTTGATGATCAGAATAAAACCGGTACCTCTCAGTTTATCGTTTTCGCCCCAGCAGCCAGGGCCGCTCCGGATAAGGCAAGAATGTCTATCAGCTGTTCAAACAAAATCGCATACGGATGACCTGCCCGCCCGAGCCTCTCGGCCAACGTCACCACAACCTCACCATAAATCGGAATGATTTCCGAACGCGCAACATCCGGTCTTTCGGATGTAAATTCCAACACCAGCGGCAGAAAATCAGGCAGCTCGCTGCTGATTCGCTCAAAACCCGTCTTCAGATAGACCTCTTCCAGGTGCACCAAAGCCGGCCCTCTCTTTTCGGTGTCTCCCCAGCGATGATAGGTCAGGTTCATACAATTGGAAGGACTGATATCAAATGTTTCAGTGTATTGCTCCTGAAGCTGAATCAGGGGAGTCTGTTCGAAATATGACAAAATTTGGTCGTATTTATTTCGCACAGAAGCATTTTCGATCTCTTTAAGAACTTCTCTGAATGCCGGCAGCAATCCGAACAAGGATTCGTCGGGGTAATGAAGCAAACAGGAGATCAGTTTAATCTGAACATTCATTTTTGCACCATCTTCAGTTATATTTTTTAAATTTTATTTGAGGGGTCGGGGAGTTTACACGGTTTGAAAAAAAGATAATCCATTCCGCTCCGATGATAAATAGTTGTTAATAGTAAAAACATCCGTATGTGTTCAGGGGACAGTCATTTTCCCTTCACTTGGGTGTCTCCGTCACTGGTATTTTCAGTGACTTAGCAGTGGTGGCATTCCTGCCCCCTCCGCGTTCTCCCGCGAAAAGCATGCGGGAGCCGCGGTCTCCCCCACTGCTAAATCACTGAAAATACGAAGCGACTCCGCCAATAACGTTACGGGAAAACAACTGCCCCCCTGAATAGTTACAAACATCATAGGTCTCTCATTTGGATAGATCAAAGCCACAGCATCCCTGATCTGTATAAAGTCCTTTCTCGTCGGTTCGGCTGAGGGTCGGAACAACAAAGCGTTCGTTATAATCGGCTATGGCCAGCAGGCGATAAACGGCCTGGGCAGCCTCCAACGTTAATCCGACGCTGTCCAACACTTCAGAGTCGACGGATTGCTCAACACGAACGGATCGCGTGTACTGGCGAATAGCCGCCAGGCGTTTGAGCGCCAGTCGTACCGGTTCTTCGTCTCCGGCGCTCAGCAAATTTGCCAGGTAGGTAATCGGTATTCGCAGGGAATCAATCAACGTATCCAGGTTCGTTGACGTTGAATGTTCGGCGATCGGACTCAGCGGCGGAATATACCATACCATTGGCAGGGTTCTATATTCCGGATGCAAGGGGAGCGCCAGCCTCCAGGTTTTGGTCAGCCTGTAGATCGGCGAGCGCTTCGCGGCTTCAATAAAGTTTGCTGAAATTCCCTGCTGTTCAGCGGTTTTAATTACCTCGGGGTCATCGGGATCAGCCAGTATCTCCAGATGGGCAGGATACACGTCTTGAATTTTTTGGGCTGATGCCGCCCACCGAATTTTGTCGACATCGTACAACACCACACCGACGTACCGAATCCTTCCGACACAAGTCTGGGCACAGAGGGTGGGCATTCCCGCCTCGATGCGCGGATAACAAAAAATACACTTTTCAGACCGGCCGGTATGCCAGTTGAAGTAGACTTTTTTATAGGGACAGCCGGATACACAATACCGCCATCCGCGGCATCTTTCCTGATCCACAAGGACAATGCCGTCTTCTTCACGTTTATAAAGGGCTCCGGACGGACAAGAGGCCACGCAGGCAGGGTTCAGGCAATGCTCGCACAGACGGGGAAGGTAAAATAAGAAGACTTTTTTGAATGTCAGATAAATCGAATGATCCAGGTTATTAAAATTGACGTCATCACTTCCGGTTTCACAAACGCCGGCCAGGTCATCTTCCCAGTTGGGACCCCACTGAATCCGAATGTGTTCTCCGGTGATCTGCGACTTCGGCCGGATGGAGGGTTGATGCTTTTTCCGGGGACCGGATATCAGTTTGCCGTAATCATACGTCCAGGGCTCATAGTATTCGTCAATGGTCGGCAAATCGGGATTGTGGAAAAGGTTGAGCAGTTTGTGCCCCCGACCACCGGCATTGAGAGACAACCGGCCGTTTTTCAATTCCCATCCGCCTTTGTGAATCTTCTGGTTCTCCCACTTTCGGGGATAGCCGATTCCGGGCTTGCTTTCCACGTTATTAAACCACATGTATTCGGCGCCCTTTCGGTTGGTCCACACATTTTTGCACGGAATACTGCACGTATGACAGCCGATGCACTTGTCCAGGTTTAAAACCATTGCATATTGGGCCTTAATCTTCATACCACTCCACCTCCTTCGCCTTTCGAACAACGACCACTTCGTCCCGTTGGGACCCGACCGGCCCATAGTAATTAAAGCCGTAGCTCAGCTGTGCATAACCGCCGATCATATGGGTGGGTTTGACCATGATACGGGTAACACTGTTATGGGTTCCCCCCCGCTGCCCCGACAGCCCGGACCCCGGTGTATTAATCAACCGTTCCTGTGCATGGTACATGAATGCCTTGCCCGGCGGAATGCGATGACTGACCACCGCCTTGGCCATGACCACACCGTTCACATTGAAACATTCCAGCCAGTCGTTGTCCTTTACACCCAGTTTCGCAGCATCGTCATTGTTGATCCAAATCGCTTCACCGCCGCGAAACAGCGTCAGCATGGTCAGCGTATCCGAATAGGTGCTGTGAATGGACCATTTGGAATGGGGTGTCAGGTAATTGAGCACCAGTTCCTTTCGATCATCACGCTGTACCCCGGTGGAACCGAGGGCATGCATATCGACGGGCGGGCGAAAAAGGGGAAGGTTTTCCCCGAAATCGAGCATCCATTGGTGATCCAGGTAAAACTGCGCTCTGCCGGTTAAGGTTCGAAAGGGGACCTTTTCCTCGATGTTGATCACAAACGGCGAATACCGTCTGTTTTCAGATTCTATGCCGCTCCAGGTGGGTGATGTGATAATCTTTCGCGGTTGAGCGCTGAGATCGCTGAAAGAAAACCTTTCACCCTCTCTTTCGCGGCTCAGATGCGACAGTTGCAAGCCGGTTTTATCTTCGAGCATTTTCCAGGATTTGACGGCGGTGGCGCCATTCGTCTCCGGCGCAAGGGCCAAAATCGTTTCAGCCACCTGTTTTCCGGTCTCAAGAGACGGCATTCCATGGCTGACGCCATCTTCCAAAACCGTGCCGATGGTTTCTTTTAGCAGCGCATATTCTTCATCAGAAGCCCATGCGGTTCCCTTTGACCCGATGCCGACCTTGTCCGTCAGCGGTCCCAGTGCGGTCATCATTTTGTATGTATTGGGGTAATCGCGATTGACCACAACCAGATTGGGTAGGGTTTTACCCGGTACAGGATCGACTTCTCCTTTTTTCCAATCTATGACTTCGGGCTGGGCGATTTCACCCGGTGAGTCGTGCATCAGCGGTGTGGCCACCAGATCTTTCATTTCACCCAGGTGAACGGCGGCCAGTTCCGAAAACTTTTTGGCAATGGTCTTGAACTGTTCCCAGTTGGTACGTGACTCCCAGGGGGGATCAATGGCCGGATTGAACGGATGAATAAATGGATGCATATCCGTGGTGCTCAAATCATGCATTTCATACCATCCGGCAGCCGGCAACGCCACGTCAGCATACATTGCGCTGGTTGACATCCGCAGTTCCATGGTGACGAGAAGATCGAGTTTGCCCTCCGGCGACGGGTCACGCCACCTGATTTCTTCAGGCCGGATATCTCCATCCGTATTAAAAACCGCATTCTCAACACCAAGCAGATGTTTAAGGAAATACTCATGTCCTTTGCCGCTTGCACCAAGCAGGTTGGCCCGCCACAGGAAAAGCATCCGGGGAAAATTTGCGGGGTTGTCGGGATCCTCTATAGAAAATTTTATGTCCCCTTTTTTGAGTTTATCAACCGTGTAAGCGATAATTTCCGCGTCAGAGGAAAAGCCTTTCTCGACCGCCTCCCGACAAATGTCTATGGGATTGATGTCGAACTGCGGGTATGAAGGAAGCCAGCCCAGCCGTGCGGCGACGGCATTATAATCGGCCATGTGCTTATAACCTTTGGATTCTGCATCGGGTGAGTAAAGCTGTTGCGGATTCATCGTGTCGTAACGCCACTGACCGGTTGCAAAGTAGTAAAACGAAGTTCCGTTTTGGAGTCGAGGCGGACGCCGCCAGTCCAGGCCAAAAGCAACCTGTGACCAGGCGGCCTGAGGTCGAACTTTCTCCTGACCGACATAATGTGCCCAGCCGCCGCCGTTGACTCCCTGGCATCCGCAAAGCGTCGTCAGACTGATGATGGTTCGGTAAATCATATCACTGTGGTACCAGTGGTTGGTCCCGGCGCCGAGAAAAATGAGAGATTTGCCGCGTGTTTTTTCAGCATTTTCGGCAAATTCTCTTGCCACACGGACGACATCCTCCTTCGGTACGCCGGTTATCGCTTCCTGCCAGGCCGGGGTGTAGGGACGCGGATCATCGTAATTCTCAGGATAGCCGGCTTGATGTGGGCTCTCCGGATGCCGCACACCCAGATGTGCGGCCATGAGATCGAAGACCGTTGCCACCCACCGTTCTCCTTTTGTGGTGATGACCTTTTTAACCGGAACGATACCCGATTTTAACTGCGATCCGTTAAAGTCGAACAAAGGGAAATTGACCGTTATCCAGGTGTCATTGTCTGTTGCAAAACTGAGCGCAGGATTAATGTCCTTGTCGTTGATCGCATCCTTGAGATGAAGATTCCATTTGCCGGATTCATTCCAGCGAAATCCGATGCTGCCGTTCGGAATGCAGAATTCGCGTTGCGTGTTGTCGTATAGAACGGTTTTCCATTCCGCATGGTTCATCTTTTTATCCAGATCCGATGCCCGCAGAAAGCGTCCGGGAATATGGGCATCCTCTTTTTTATCCATCACCACAAGAAACGGCAGATCGGTGTAATTCCTGGCGTATTCGAAAAAATAATCCGTTCGACGATCAATATAAAATTCTTTGAAAATCACATGGGCCATGGCAACGGCCAATGCCGCATCCGTTCCCGCTTTTGCGGGAAGCCACGTGTCTGCAAACTTGACGTATTCGGCGTAATCAGGTGCCACGGCAGTAACACGCGCACCACGATATCGCGCTTCGGTGAAAAAATGAGCATCCGGTGTCCGGGTCATGGGAAGGTTGGTCCCCCAGACAATCATGTATGTTGATTCATACCAGTCAGCGCTTTCCGGAACATCGGTCTGTTCTCCCCAGATCTGCGGCGAGGCGGGCGGCAGGTCGCAGTACCAGTCATAAAAGCTGATCATGGAGCCTCCGATTAATGACAGGAATCTGGCTCCGGATGCGTAACATACCATGGACATGGCCGGAATGGGCGTAAACCCGAAGATTCTGTCCGGTCCAAATTTTTGTATGGTATGGATCAATCCAGCAGAGATTAATGTTGCGGCTTCATCCCAGGAAACACGAACAAATCCTCCCTTGCCACGGTCTTTCTGATATACGGCTTTCTTTTCCGGATCTTCGACGATACTTTGCCAGGCATGCACCGGATCATTGTGTTCTTTCAGGGCCGTTCGGAACATCTTTATCAGCGATGAGCGTATTAACGGATATTTGAGCCTTACCGGACTATACGTATACCAGGAATATGTGGCACCTCGCGGGCACCCCCTGGGCTCGTGATTTGGAAATCCCTTTCCACAGTCCGGATAGTCCGTTCTCTGGGTTTCCCAGACCAGGATACCGTTTTTGACGTACACGTCCCAGGAGCAGGAGCCGGTGCAATTCACACCGTGGGTGGAACGAACCTTTTTGTCGTATTGCCATCGTTTACGGTAAAAGTCCTCCCAGACTCTCTGTCCGCAACGAATTTCTCCCCAGTCTTCGGCGGTTTTTTCTTCCTTGCACCCATACTTTTCACCTTTGGGGCGGAAAAATCGCAGGTTGGATAGAAAGGATCGATCGGGCATGGGCCACCTCCTGGGTAGAGTGGTATATGTTTCTGTATCAAATTCCGGTTTGACCTGTAACTATCATAAACCGACACAACGACGAAAATAATTGACTTAAGTCAAAGATATAAAAAAATTGTGATATTTTTTTTTGAAAAAAGCAAATCTTTTTTCAGGACTTGCCTTTTGATTTTTTGTGGAGTTCAAGATATTGTAAATCTAACCTGAACTGATCGGTTCCAGGTTCAGAGTTCAAGGTTCAAGGGTTACAACCGATTTGCATTGCTTGCAATTCTGTTCAAGATCCGAAATTCCAAACATAACCTGTTGGGTCGACTGGCTTTATAACCACCATACAGATACCTTTGACATGAGTTGTTTGGGTTTTTTAACCCAGAACGTTGAACCCAGAACCGCTCAACCTGGGTCTAAATAGAATATGTGATGGTGGCGGACATTCTTTAAAACAACATGGATGACTTTTTTAAAAAGAGGATCATATGACCACGAATGCCTTTCAAGATTACTATGCGGATGAATTTGCAAGTTGCTATGGTTGCGGAAGGCTGAACAAACATGGCCTTCACATTAAGAGTTATTGGGACGGCGAGGAAAGCGTGTGCCATTTTCAACCCAAACCGTATCATACCGGCGGATATCCGGGCTATGTATATGGCGGCTTGATCGCATGCCTGATAGATTGTCATGGCGCAGGCACGGCTTCAGCGACGAAATCTCGTGATAGTGGAGAGGAAATGGACATTCATCCCCCTCCGCGCTTTGTAACAGCGTCTTTACATGTAGACTATTTGGCCCCGACCCCGATGGATACGATGTTGGAACTCCGCGGAAGAGCCAAGGAAATCAAGGGTCGCAAAGTGATTGTCGCCGTTACGCTGTCGGCGAATGATAACGTATGTGTAAAAGGTGAAGTGGTGGCGGTACAAATGCCCGAGGATTTTCTTTTAAAATAATACACAACAGCGTTTTACGCCATGCCGGACAACAATCGGCAACGAGGCAACGGTAGCGG
>JAWOIY010000210.1:0-10947 GCA_046484425.1 Desulfobacterales bacterium
TGGTATCTCAGCCTTCACCGAAGCTTTAAAAATCTACAAGATCTTCGTAACACCATTGAAGAAACGCTGATTCCTGAAATGACAAAAACGGCCAAAGATCTGGCGGAACAAGATATTATGGTTTTATCCGATCGAGAATTGTCGGATGAGATCAGACGGCGCTGGAAGATCAACCAACACTGGGTCAACACCTATTGGGAAGAATTTATTCCGTATGCCCATGGGATTCGCCTTTTTGGTCAGTACTATAATGATGCCATGCGGCCGGATGATCCGTATGAGTTCATGAATCTTCTTACCCAAACTAAAATGGTGAGCCTTGAAAGAAACCAACTGATGGAAGATTTGGCATCCATGGTTCGCGAAGATCGTCAACTTTTGGAACGTTTAAAAACCGGTGAATTGTTGGATCTCGATTCGAAATTCGGAGAAAAGGTCAATCAGTTCATCGAAAAATTTGGCGACCTGTCCTGTGCTATCACCGGTGGCACAGAATGTGCCACTGATACTCGGCCGCTTTTTAAACTGCTGTTGGAGATGGCGGTCAACCCGTCTTCATTGGCATCTCGCAAAAAACCGAAAGAAGCCAAAGTATTGCAGCAGAGATTTCTCGAACATTTTCAAGGCTCCAAGCGAAAAGAAGCCGAGGAACTGTTGGATCTTGCGCGCAGCAGCTATCGCCTTCGAGACGACGATAATATTTATATGGGTAAGATTGAAGCGCAGCTGTTAAGCGCTGTAAAGGAGGCAAAATCCCGTGTTGAAAATTCCGAACGCCGGGAAACACACAAATCCGAACTCAATGATCTCAAATCGGTGATTCAGGATTTTGATTATGGCACTGATCCTCGAAAAGTTTCGGTAAAAAAGGATGAAAATGGGTTTAAGGTAAATCCAAGACAGCTTGTTGGGCAGCCTTCCGGACCGGGATTGTCCAGAGGTAAAGCCCGGGTTATTCGCCATCATTTGGATTTACAGGATTTTAAAAACGCTGAAATCCTTGTCTGCGATGCGGTGGATCCGAATATGACATTTGTGATACCTCTGGCTGCAGGCGTCATTGAACGCAGGGGTGGAATGTTGATCCACGGTGCCATCATTGCCAGAGAATACGGGTTGCCGTGTGTCACCGGTATACCGGATGCAACATCTTTGATTCATACCGGCGACGACATTACTGTGGATGGGTTTCTTGGGATCGTTACCATTTCACAGAAAGAACAAAGTTGAGCGATTGTCGAGATTACTGCAAATAAGCAAGTTGAGCATAGCCAAATCCCGCCATGCGGGAGAAGATCCCGTTTCGCTATATCAACTATGCGGAACGGCATCTGACGCACTTCGAAGATCCCGCTTGCGGGGCGGGGAGATGTGATAAGATCGGCAATCCCAATGGGTTTTTAATTATAACGTTTTGAAACGTTTAATCTTAATGAGTCTGGATGAATGTTTCTTTAAGATTTTAACAATAAAAGACAAATCAACATGAGGTCAACGATGGTCGAAAAAATAAAACTCGGTGTCAGTGCTTGTTTAATGGGCGAGGAGGTCCGCTGGAACGGCGGACATTCTAAAGACCGATATTTGACCGACATACTGGGTCAATACGTGGAATATGTTCCGGTATGTCCTGAAGTGGAATGCGGGATGGGCGTTCCCCGAGAGACCTTGCGTCTTGTGGGTGATCCAGACAACCCAAATCTGGTCACTTCTAAAACAAATATCGACCACACTCACAGGATGACCGAATGGGCAAGGAAAAAAGCTAAAGAACTGGAAAATGAAAATCTGTGTGGATTTGTTTTCAAAAAAAACTCTCCAAGCAGCGGCCTGTTTAGAGTTCCGGTTAGAACTTCCAAAGGAATGCCACAAAAAAAAGGGCAGGGTATATTTGCCCGTGTGTTTACGGAACACTTCCCGTTAATTCCGGCGGAAGAAGACGGCCGGCTGAATGATTCCAAACTCAGAGAGACCTTTATTGAGCAGATTTTTACTTTAATGCGCTGGCGGGAAACGCTCTCCCCAAAAAAAAGTATGGGAAACCTGATCGATTTTCATACCCGGCACAAGCTGCTGATCATGTCACACAGTCCCAACCATTCGCAGATGATGGGCAAACTGGTTGCCAAAGGCAAAACCCTACTTATGGAGGATTTGTTTGCCCAATACGAAACCCTGTTGATGGCGGCTTTGCGCCTGCAAACTACGCTAAAGAAGAATATCAACGTGCTGCAACATATCATGGGATATTTTAAAAAGCACTTGTCTCCGGACGAAAAGCAAGAGCTACTCGAAGTTATTGAGCTCTACAGAAAGGAATATGTGCCCTTGATCGTACCGGTGACTCTGTTCAATCATTACGTGCGAAAATACAAACAACCGTATCTGGCGCAACAGGTTTATTTAAATCCGCATCCTATTGCATTGAAGCTACGCAATCATGTATAATCTGATTCTCTTACAAGATTCATGTATAAAAACAGAGCGATTTCAATGAAAGACGACAAACCGATTCTGGTTGCCGGAGTCACCGGCATTGCCAGAAATATTGAAAAACCCATTCTATAAGGCCCTGAGCGTTTTACGCCAAGACTTCACGACTCATGTACATTAACCTCAGGATCATAGGTTCCAGTAGAAATTAAGGCCCAAAGGACTAAGCTTTGGTTATTTTAAAAGGGGATTTGCCTTTTTTCCTCTTTTTTCTTTCCTACCCACGACATGTATGGCTTCACAGAAAACATGGCGCAAAAATACAAACGGTCAAACAACGGATGATAAACAATTACAACATTCAGGAAACTCGCATTCTGCAATTAAACGATGTTGATATCCGTTTGGACGCAGATTATGTGCTGTACTGGATGCAGCAATCCCAGCGGGCGGAGTATAATCATGCGCTGGAATATGCAGCGCTGAAAGCCAATCACCTCGGCTTGAGGGTCGTTGTGGCATTCGGCCTTACAGACGATTATCCGGAAGCAAATCTGCGCCACTATACGTTTATGCTGGAGGGATTGGCGGAAACCGAGACACTGCTTGAAAAACGGGGCATCCGCATGGTCATTCGCAAAGGATCACCGCCCGATGTGGCGCTGGAATTGGGGCAAAATGCCGCGATGATCGTCTGCGATCGCGGTTATCTCATGCATCAAAGATTATGGAGAGATCGCGTGGCCCGGAAAGCGCTTTGCACCGTTGTTCAGGTAGAATCCGATGTTATCGTTCCGCTGGAAACCGTTTCCTTGAAAGCCGAATATGCCGCTCGAACCATTCGGCCCAAAATGCAAAAACACCTTGATGACTATCTTGTCGAATTGAAGCCGGTTAAACTGCAACATGCTTCCATTGATATCTCCCTTGACGGTCTTGATCTGAACCGGCAGGCAGATATTTTGGCATTGTTAAACATTGATCGCAGCGTTCCTAACGTGAGCCATTTTTTTAAAGGGGGAACTTCCCAGGCCAAAAAAATCTTCGGCAAGTTTATCCGGTCGCGATTGAAAAACTACGAAAAAAATCACAGCCAGCCCCAGACCGACGACATTTCACAGATGAGCATGTATTTGCATTTCGGCCAGATCTCTCCACTCTATCTGGCACTCGAGATCAACAAGGCGGACCGTCGCCTGGATTCAGCCGGATCGGCGTTTTTGGAAGAATTAATCGTACGGCGAGAACTGGCCGTCAACTTCGTTTACTACAATCGGAACTACGATACATTCGCCTGTCTTCCGGAATGGGCTCGGGAAACGCTGACCGCTCACCAAAAAGATCCGCGACCCTATACCTATAGCCGCCAGCAATTGGAAGACGCCGAAACCCATGATCTCTATTGGAACGCCGCCATGAATGAGATGAAATATACCGGATTCATGCACAACTACATGCGCATGTATTGGGGTAAAAAAATACTGGAATGGTCCGCTTCGCCGGAGTTGGCGTTTTGTAACGCTTTGGCAATCAACAATAAGTACTTCCTGGACGGCCGGGATCCGAACTCATATGCCGGTATCGCATGGATTTTTGGAATGCACGATCGCGCGTGGCCCCAACGGCCGGTTTACGGCAAAGTTCGCTGTATGTTGGCCTCAGGATTGGAACGCAAGTGTGATATCCGTGCATATGTGGAAAAGGTTAATGCTTACATTCGAAAATCAACACGGTTTGTGCAAAGCTGAAGCCAGGGGAGTATGGTTCCGGGGAGCGTATCCTGAAAAATGAATCCAGGGAGGCGAACCCACCTGCATCCTCTAGAAACTAAAAATCCGGAACCTGTACAGCTTGCCAATCACACAATGTGATCATAGTTCATGCCTAATACATATATCATACAATTTATAACCTTGGATCAATATGGCCTGGACCTCCGCATTCCGGGGTATAACAAGTAACGTTCAGAAAGTCGCACTTCTCATTGCATTGTGAGCATGTATCCGGTGGAACTGAAGCAGTAATGAGGAATCCGCATTTAGAACATTTCCAGTAAGTTTGATTGCATTCAGGACATATATCTCCTTTAAATTTCCCATCAGCAGTATAGCCGCAGTGAGCACACGAATATTCTTTTTGTATGTTTCCCATTTTCCTTAACCCTCCTTTAGGATTCACTTTTAATAAATATAAAACCTACAGAATGATCTTAAATTCTTACGCCTAACCCTATAACACCTTGCCATCTCCGTGTCTGCATAATAATCCATAATCATCTTCAAGCATACGTGTTGTTTTCTGCACTCTTTTGTCTCTAAATGGCCGTGAAACTTTACTATGCTCCAAATCATCAGAAGAAGCCTCATCATCAATTATTGGCTTCCAAAATTCACAGGGGCCTTTCTTTCAAGGCGTTGTTCAGTATCCGGTCCTGTTCATAAACATCGTTACGGAAATGAACGACGCCGTCATTATCTGCCCATGCATTGATATAAACCAGATGGACGGAGATCTGTTCATTTAGAAAAATGTTTTTACGCGATGAGCTTTCAAGCAAATCCAAAATGGCTTCTTTTGTCCAACGGGGATCTGATTTTAAAAGAAATTCAGCCAGAAGATAGGGCTTTTCCACGCGGATGCATCCGGAGCTGAAATCTCTTAAAGTTTTGTCAAATAAAGATTTATCCGGTGTGTCGTGAAGGTACACGGCATATTTATTGGGAAATATAAATTTTATTTTTCCCAGTGGATTATACGGGCCGGCGGCTTGTTGCAGTTTATATGGAAAGAAAGATTTCCGGGTCAAAGTGCACCAACTGATGAGCGCCGGGTCTATTTCAGGTGAGCCGTGCCGCCAGTTTTTATATACCTTGATATGTTTTGCGGCCAGGTAGCCAGGGTCTGAGCAGACTTTTGGCGCAAGATCCTCCAGTGCCAACTTTGTGGGAACGTTCCAAAAGGGATTTATAACGAGATACTTCATTTTTTCGCTAAATACCGGTGTTTTTCGATAAGGCTTTCCAACAACCACCCGCATTTCCATAATCGGCTGCCTGCGATCAACCACGGTCAATTTGAAGTTTGCGATATTTACCAGGATGTATTGGGCGCCAAGGTCTCTGGGTAACCAGCGCCATCGTTCCATGTTAAGTTCGATTTGACGCAATCTCGTCTGGTCAGAGATGTTCATGGCCGCAACAGTTTGGTCGCCGGCCATGCCGTCCACTGAGAGTCCATGACGAAATTGAAATAACTTTACAGCTTTTTCAAGGTCAAGGTCAAAAAAAGTTGGATTTGCAGTATCCGCGGCTTTCAAATCTCCCAAGAAGTTTAACCGACTTCTTAACGTGCGGACCCACTCATGCGAATCGCCGTATCGTAACGTCTCCCCGACAGGTATGCGGAAGGATTCTTTTTTAGCGGTCAGTTCCCGATATTTTTTCAGTACCGATTGAAGACTTAGATACTCTTGATGGTGAGGTGGAAGATTTTGCAGTGTTTTTCGTATGGTGTGATCCTTTAAGGCATTGTCGAGAACGCCGGCCAAATCAATATCCGGGTTGAACGCTTCCCAATTTGCATGGACGGTCTCCGGATTCACGAGACCGGAAAGCAAATGGGAAGAAAAAAGCAAAAACGCGTCGGTCAGTAATAAATCAAGATCTGCAGCTGCATCGTGATAGATGAAAGAAGGTGAACGGTCATGATTTCTTACTGTGTTGAGCAAGGTTTCGATGGCTTTAAGGTGGTAGTTTTCAGGTTCCAAAGCATGGTTGGTGCAGCTTTTAATTTCTTCGAGCAAGTCATCTGCCAAAAGAAACTCACCATCTTTCCCCATCCATGCCGGTGAAAATTTCCTTTGTTGATAAAAAGAAGGGATTAGAGATATACCGCAGATAAGCTCTGACCTGCACGTAAATCGCTTTTTGCCTGAAGATTCCGTGATTTTTCCTTGAATAAGTTCAGATACCCTGTCAGGACCGAATATCGCATCAGGGGGTTCAAACGGTTCTGGGATTATTATGGGCTTTTGTGAAGGGGGTGCCGCACAGCCGGTAATAATGAGTAAAATAAGCAAAATCGTTTTTACAGATTTCACGCCGGAATAAGAGAAAGCTATGTGTTTCATTGCTTAAAAACCATCTGGTTTTTTCCTGAGGACATGGTTGCATACAATCTTTCATCTGCACCTCTAATCAGATCTGAAAGAACCATATCTTTTTGAAATTCAATCGGTCCCAAGCTAACAGTGATACCTCTGGCCAGGTCAGCCCCATGGGTTTGGCTTTCAATGGACCCCATAATACTTAGTACTCATCCTGTGGTTATTAAAGTTCTATTTTCAGATATGGCCTGCTCCAATATCTCCCGGTCATCGGTCCTGACTTGGCCGACTTCCGATGCACGGATAATGTCATACCGGCCCGATTATTGCCTGGGCCACATCCACCCGGAACATTTGGTCCAAACTTTAATCGTGTCAAAACGGTTTAACTGTACTGGCCTGGGGACCCTTTTCCCCTTATGCCTCAACGAATCGAACCTTTGAACCGGCTTCAAGAACTTTGAATTTTCTGCCCACCACGGAATTCTCGTGAAAATAGATCTCTCTGCCATCAGGCGTCGTTAAAAAGCCATATCCCTCTTCCGGAAAAATTTTTGTGATGATTCCAAAGGGTGTCTCTTCATGGTATTTCACGTCCCTGCGCTGCTGGCTGACAAATTGTTTCAGTTGGCGATGGGCCTTGTCGAATGCACGATTGATGGAAACATAAAGGTCCTCGTGGAGTTCTTTGCTTACCTGTATCTGACCCCCGGGCACAGTAACGTTAATACGAACATTGTAGATCACCCCCTTGGTTTGGCGCTGATGGGGAACTTCAAGCACAATCTCACAGCGCAAAATTTGGTCATAAATGCGATCGAGCTTTTCAGCCTGTTCGCGAATCGCAGCGTCGATGGCTTTCGTCAATTCAAAATTTCGAGCAGTAATCTGAAGCGGTATCTTCATACTTTGATCTCCTTTTGGTCCTTTGAATCTTCCCTTATTTAAGGCGAATAAAAGGATTTTGCAAGCCCGGGCAAAGCTTCCTTCACGAACACTCGTTACGATATTCCAGTCGGACATGGTCTACTCCCTGCCGCAGGGTGTAACCGGTATGGCAGTAAAACGGAATTAAGTCTGATTTCCCTTTTATAATTAACAGGTTGTATCTTATTTATTTTCCTTTAATTTGGGTATATGTCAAGCTAATCTTTAATCCCTTCTTGACTTTCATTTCGGCTTGCCCTATAAATCTCGGCGCGATATTCGTGATGTTTCTTTCGATTTATTATGGAATCAATAAGATAGAGGCAACTTGGGTATGGGAAACAATCCGTGTTTGCACTGCGGTGCCTGCTGTGCACTGTTTCGTGCGTCGTTTTACTGGGCGGAAACCGATGAATTCACCCCCGGCGGAGTTCCTTGGGAAATGACGATCAAGATTAACGATTTTTGCATCGCCATGAAGGGTACCGAACGAAAGTCTCCCCGTTGCACCGCTCTTGTTGGTGAAATCGGCCGGAAAGTATTCTGCAGTATCTACGATCAGCGGTCTTCTGTCTGCCGAAATTTCGAGCCCTCCTGGCAAAACCACCATTCTAACCCACGGTGCAACCAGGCGCGCCTGGCATGGGGCTTAAAACCCTTATCGCCGGATTCCTGGCGTGATAACAGAGGATTTCCCAAAGCTGCCTGATCCTCTGACCTCCCCCCCTGTTATCATCCTTGACAAATAAATCTACAGGCTTAAAGTGAGTATAGATTCAAACTATGGAGGTAATTATGGAACTTCGCACGCTTGGTACTTCCTCTATCAGAATATCCCCAGTTATTATGGGGACTTGGCAGGCCGGCAAGGACATGTGGGTGGGCATCGATGATGCTGAATCTACAAGAGCGATAAAATCGGCATATGATGCAGGTATCACGACATTCGACACGGCAGAGGTTTATGGTAACGGCCATTCGGAAAGAATTGTCGGAAACGCCCTTTATGGTTTACGCGACCGGGTCGTAATCGCCACCAAGGTATTTTCAAATCACCTTGAGTACAATCAGGTCATTGATGCATGCCATGGATCTTTAAAAAATCTTAACACCGATTATATCGATCTCTATCAGATCCACTGGCCTCCGGGGACCTTTGGGGCCAAAAAAGTTCCTCTGGAAGAAACCATGCGCGCCATGACCGACTTGAAAGCACAGGGTAAAATCCGCGCTATCGGCGTTTCCAATTTTTCCCGACGCCAGTTGGAGGAGGCTGCAACATACGGAAGAATCGACAGCCTCCAGCCGCCCTATTCGCTGTTTTGGCGCAAGGTCGAAAAAGATGCTTTGCCGTACTGCCGTGAGAACAAAATCACCGTGCTCGCGTATTCTTCAATGGCCCAGGGGCTGTTGACCGGAAAATTCGGCACGAACCACACCTTTGCCAAAGGTGACCATCGTTTTAGAAACAAACTGTTTCAACCGAAGAATTTCAAGCGGGTCCAAGAGGTATTGGATAAACTCCGTCCCATAGCAGCGGCGAATCATATCACACTGGGACAACTTGCATTGGCCTGGATCATATCACAACCGGGCGTATGTGCCATCGCCGGTGCCCGAAACTCCGAACAGGCCGTTCAAAATGCCGCGGCTGGAAATGTTTGCCTGTCTGATGAAGATCTGGCGTCTGTCGATAACATCGGAAGAATCGTCACCGATCCATTGGATGACGATCCGGTAATGTGGGAATGGTAACCCGGATTTTCCATTAAAATTTTCGAGAGGTCTTTTTTGTTTTTGGATCCCGATGAGGACCTTCTAAAAAGATGAAATATTGCACTCAATGCGGCTCAAAGGTGGCATATCGCATCCCTGAGGGCGACGATCGGTCGCGCTTTATCTGCGATATCTGTGAGACCATCCATTATCAAAATCCCAAGTTGGTGGTGGGCTGTATCCCCGTATGGAAAGACAGCATTCTATTGTGCCGACGTTCCATCGAGCCGCGTTACGGCAAGTGGACGATTCCGGCAGGATTTTTTGAACAGGGCGAGACGGTGGAAGCGGGGGCAAAACGGGAGCTTTATGAGGAGGCTCGTGCATTCGTCGAATTTCTCGAACCTTATGCCCTCTATAATCTTCCCTTTATCAGCCAGGTCTATCTGATATTTCGCGGTCCATTGAGGGATAAAAATTTTAGAGCCGGGTACGAGAGCCTCGAGACCCTGCTGTTTAAAGAACATGAGATCCCCTGGGATGATCTGGCATTTTCAGTGGTCAGGGAAGTCCTTCAGCAATATTACAGGGATTATTTAAATGGTGTCTTCCCCTTTCACATGGGAAATATCCTGCCCGAGGGGTACCGGTGAAGGGTGACCATATCCTCCACCTCGCTATCGGTCAATACAAACGGCCGGATACCGTTTCAGCATTGATCCGAATAAGATCTGAAACCTGTTTAAAAAATCGATATGCCTGATATGATGAAAGTCAAGAAAGGTATCGAACAAGCCGATAAATGGCCTGAAGATCTTCATAATGAAGTTCTTCTCATCTTATGGTCAATTCCCGCCTTCGCTTGTAATTTCTTCCAGTCGTTTTAATGCTGTTTTGCGCACCCCGGGATCAGGATCTTCTTTGATCACCTTCGCCAGATAGGCTTCACTTTTAATTTTTCTTAATGCCTGCTTTCGGACTTCTTTGACTGTAACACCTTTTGGTTCCAATTTTCCTCTAAGGGCCAAATATCCGTATCTGACGCCCAAAATAAAGAAGATGATTGAAATTCCCGTTAAATAGTATTTGTTCGGTTCTTTAAAATCCAACTGAGGTGTCCGAACAATCGTCAAAATACTAAATCCGAGTCCAACGACCGTGACATAAAATGCAACCCAAAAAGGATAATTTTTTAACAGCTTCATTTAACCTCCTTTATCATATTTAGTTGCATTCCAAATCCTACACCCGATAAGAATAGTATAATTTGTAGTTGATGTATGTGAATACGGGAAATTATGTATTTGAGGGGCTAAAAATAAGTATTTACTTGGAATAGAACACGAACCTATTGCCACATATCTTTTCCGGCAAGACGACCTTAAGCTGATGTTTACTGTTTGATGAGGGTCTCCGGCAAATAGTGTATCTTGTTTTAAACAGTCCTCACAAAAGCACTGCCTATTAGGGTTTTGGGCGGCTTTGATAAACGATTTTGAAAGACTTTAGTCTTTTGAAACAAGTCGATTTCCAAAAAGCTTCAGGTATGATTTAATTTTTGCTGGAAGCTGTCTGAGTGGATTAGGGATCGTTATGAAAGAACCATATGGGTTTTAATGTTATGGATAAAACCTCTTGTTCACGCAGAAGATTTTTATGAACAGCCCCGTCAGGTTCTTTCATTACGAACCCTTATTCGCGAGTTCTTTCAGTAAAAATTTAATCATACCTGGAGCGGCAATGGTTTCAAAAAGCTAAACAATTAC
>JAWOIY010000045.1:0-5218 GCA_046484425.1 Desulfobacterales bacterium
GCAAATAAAACTTCTTGTATCAGAATCAAAACCTTTCTCGAAACAATGGATAGTAACAGGCATGGTTCTGGTGTTGGGTTTGATTTGGGGGAGGGTTCTGGTGATATACGGTTATGATACTATACTATACCGGCCCACAATCTGCGAATGCAAATTAAACGTATTTCAGCGCCCGGAGAGGCGATTTAAGGGGTGTTTCTTCTGGAACCAATAGGGAAGGTTAGGTTTCGGAAGGCGTTCAAATTAAATTAAAAAACTTTTATGGCCGGTGCTCTGGAAATAGGTTCTCTGGTTTTAGTAAAATATTAACAGTCTTGTAGAAACAAACAGGAACACACTCATGAATGAGAACCTGTGGGATTAGGATTATATTACTGATAGAGCCAATAGCATCAAATTTCGTTTGATTAAAAGCTTGATCATGAAATCAATCAGGTTTTCCTTGACTTGACAGGCAGTTATAGGATATTTGAGATTAACTGTAAATTTGGCAAGTGAAAAGAAATGTCAGGTTTTCAAACGCACGATTTTTATGAAGTAATCTCAATATATCGAAAGAAATGGCAAGGATGATATCGATTAGAAATCGCAACAATGGCAGGAGCTGAGATCTGGAATGGATATCACATCATCACCTGCCACCTGGAGTTGAATATATCACAGCAATTTGGCATGCATAAAAAAGAATTTTAGAGCGGGTTGTCATAGCAATTCAATGAGCATTATTTTCGAGATACCTCTATAACGTATCTCAATCTCATGTAAGATTAGGTACTTGCAAGGTATCAACAGACGCGAATAGTAAAATAAGAAGTGCCGAATTGAGGATACCGGACCCAGATAGGCCGATCCATCCCTCTTCCGAAAACAAAAATATTTGCAATGCCAGGACATCTAATGTTATTTTAACTCTTGCACAGAACATCATTTCTCTCCAACGAACTCGACATCTTAAAGATCCTTATAATTCTGTGCATATTACCTCACCATTCAATATTGTAAACAGCTAAATTCAGGGATAGGCCCTATATGATATATAGAGCAAGAATGATATAAAAGATTTCTCTTCCGCTTTCTAAATTCAATAATACTGATACAAATATCTAAATTAAAATACTTATCAATTCTTTATCACACAGCAATAGGAGGGTGAGTATGACGAAAGAAAGACAATCAGGAAAAGCCGAGAATACTGTTTTTGTATCTACTTTTACCGATGGAATATTAGACCCTGAGAAACCGATGCTTGGCCCGGTAAGGGACGGGGGAACGATCATTGCTAATACAGCCCCTGGTTGTTGGGGGCCGATGATTACACCTTCACTCAAGGGGGGACATGAGGTAACTCAGCCAGTTGCCGTCGAAAATGCTGAACCAGGCGACGCAGTGGCTATACGTATCCGCAATATAACAGTCACTTCGATAGCTACTGCTTCTGGGCACGATGAAATGATTGATGGCTACTTTTTGGGTGATCCGTATGTTGCCGCTAAATGTCCCAACTGTGATAAAATATACCCTGAAACCCGAATTGAAGGCACTGGTCCTGAGGCGATCCGGTGCACAACCTGTGGCCAACCGGTGACCCCATTTCGTTTTTTACATGGCTATACAGTTGTTTTTGACAAAGCTGGCCAAGTCGGAGTGACTGTAGACAAGGCCATAGCCGATCGACTTGCGGAAGATCCCAAACTCTATTCTGCCTGCCCGGACAAATCGCAGCAGGCTTCAGTTCTGTTGTTCGCTCCGACTGACCTGGTGGGGGTAGTTGCAAGGATGCGTCCCTTTTTAGGTCAATTAGGGTCTACACCCTCCGTACGTCTACCTGATTCACACAACGCTGGTGACTTTGGAAGGTTCTTAATCGGCGCACCCCATGAATATGCCTTGACAGAGGATCAATTGGAATACCGCACTGATGGTCATATGGACATCGACGCTGTCCGCCCTGGTACCATTTTGTTGGTTCCGGTCAAGGTTCCTGGTGCAGGCATTTATCTGGGTGACATGCACGCTTTGCAGGGAGATGGCGAGATTGCTGGACACACTATGGATGTGTCAGGAACAGTTACTCTTCAGGTTGAAGTGGTCAAAGGACGCCAGCTTGATGGACCTGTGTTGTTTCCTCTGATCGAAGATCTGCCACCCTTAGCTCGTCCTTTAAATGCGGAAGAGAAACAGCGTGCTCGTGCTTTGGCCCAAAAGTGGGGCTTGTCGGAAATAGAAAAAAGTGCCCCTATCTCCGTCATCGGCACTGGAGGAACCCTAAATGAAGCTACTGAAAACGGCCTTAATCGTGCGTCAGCTTTACTTAAAATCAGTGTTGCAGAAGTCCGAAATCGTGCGACTATAACCGGCGCAATTGAGATCGGTCGTTTGCCTGGTGTCGTTCAAGTGACATTTCTAGCACCTTTGATCAATTTAGAACAAGCTGGCTTACTACCTTTCGCAAAAGAAGTTTATAACCTCAATTGAAACTGCGAGCAACTCAGACAACCTGTAATTGATAAGAACTCTCAGCAGACAATCCCGGGAACTGCGCCGCATGAAGGTTCTCATTAACTTTTATGGACAATACAAATTTAGAACTAATAAAAAGAAAAGGAATGCTACCATGACCAATCACGCCAAAGTTGCCGAGATTTTCCCAGAAGCTTACCAGGGGAAAATACAAATGTCTGATAAGGAAATGACTATTATTGAAGCTGCTACATTTCGCGGATTGCCCGCATTATTTAAACGATATGGCGAGTGGGTTATCACGAAATACGGGATAGATTCTCTTGCCGCTAATTTCCATATTGCTAAAGACAGACTGGATGAATATGATTGGATAAAGCATATGTCGGAAAAGACGTGGGTCAATATCCATGATTTCGAACGAGCATTTTTCATGGCTCAAACAATGCTCGAGTTAGAGATAATATGAGAAGTGAGCGCCAAACATATACAAATCAAAATTATCTTGGCCCTTGTCATGTCGATTCGGTTAAACACCGAATGAGTTGGCGCTCACCCGACATGGCAAGGGTTTTAATTTTGGGGGGTGATGAATAACAAATGACAGGAAACTTTTATAAGGTTAAAAGGTGGCCCGGTGATGGTAAAATAATATGTTCAAAATGCAAAAAGCATATCATTAACAGTTCACGAAAAAGATACAAAGACGCCCAAATATACATGAGGGAATTTGGAATACAACCACCTAAGAAGGAAAGTTCACCTTGGACTGAAGAAGATTTCGAAGAACATAATGGATTACCACAGAACTGTACTTGGTATGGGTTGCATAATAGTCGTATAGAGTTAACAGAAAAGAAAGAAAAGAAGTCCAAAAACGAACCTGAATAGAGAGTTAAAAGTGGGAGCTATACGCAATGAGGTCTTATTTTTATATTAATTAAGGTGGATTGACTACTATATTCCTGTTTCAATTTGTTGTTATTGCAACATGCAGTGAGGGTAGTATATGGTTACTAAAAAGAAACTCTTAGAAAATGAATTGATGAAAGAAATTGTTTCGATACGCGTCGATGCCTTATGGAAAATGCTAAGCCAAAAAAACGACGGCTTTTTTCCAGAACCATATGAAGAAGGGGCAACTGGTAAATTCGACAATAAAGGAGCCATATTTATTCCAGGAGGATTGATCTATAAAGATGTAGACGAAATGCCCATATGTTATGATAGCAACAGTGCAGTTACACCTGAGTCCTTTCGGAAAAAAGTTCGCGAGGCCATGCAATATGATAATGCCACATTGCTTTTTCCAGACGGTATTGCCGCTGCTATCAACCTTGATAGCGGATTTTTCTCAAAAGCTGCCAGGCATATTTATACATTTAGAGAAGCCGCATTTCGAAGAAAAAAAAGAATTAAAGATCACATTTATTTTACAGTAATTTCGGATGATATTATACGCAGCCATTGCCCTACATATATACCTCAGCCCTATGGGGCACGTACACGCATAAGCAGCTGTGCAGCTGTTGGTTTAATTGATCCGCCCCTATTTTTTTTGTATTGTAAAACTCACTTCAACCTTTCTATAGATCAAGCCGAAAGATTCGCGGAACAGCTTGATAAGGCGCAAAAGCCAGCAATAACAAACGATGGTACTGTTCTTTATCAACCCTACCTCATTATATGTCATGGCACGCGATATAAAGAAAACAGTTTAACTGGCTTAACGAGACTGTTGGGAATTGGCAACTTTGGAGAATTTGCAACGTTTTCTTTCGAACAAATCAATCAAACTCTTATCCGTGAATTAAAACGTAAACATAAAACCTATACTTCTGAAGATGTTTTTGCCGAATATAAAAATATTTTTATTTTAGGTGTCTTGCGCATTTATTCACCGACCAAAATAGGAAAACGGCCACAGAAGTATTCTCTCCATATTGTGTCCCCAGAAAAGGATATTGGTTTAAATATTGATAAACTCAGACAAGATGCCCAAAAAAGATATCATATTCGGGTCGCTTAAAAATGCTATTTGGAATTCATTTTCAACAGTAATCTCAGAAAATGAGTCTCAAACCAGCTGTCCAGTATAATTAAAATAAGGCGGCGGAAATTGGGGCTAAATGAGACCAAAGGCTTGAGTTAACAATAATTATCCGAAACCTGAGTATTTTGAAGCCGAGTTTGTCTAGGATACCGATACAAAGCAAAACCATGGATTGTCGGCTGTCAGATAAATGATAATGCAAGTATTCTTAACAGCGCAACATTTTATAAATGGCTTCCCTTTTTAAAAATTGGAGACCCTTCTAATGGCTAAAAAACCAACATATGAAGAATTGGAACAAAAGGTCAAGGAATTAGAAAAGGAAGTCGTTAACCACAAGGTGGCAAAGAAGTCTCTCATACCAAATGCAGATGAACCTGATCTTTCTAATTCCGAATCGGAAACCCAACATTTAGTTAATGGCAAATATTCAATTAAAGATCTAATTGACATTCAACATCTTCGTGGAGTCTTAGAAAAGTTTTCCAATGCCACCGGATTTACTACAGGATTGATTTCATATCCTGAACAGGAGCCTCTTCTAATTACGGGATGGAGAGATATCTGCACTAAATATCATCGTGTCTTTCCTGAATCTGAGAAACATTGTAAGGAGAGCAATAGATCCTTGACGAGCCAGCTAAAAGAATTGAAGGAGTTGAACGTAAGGACTTGTAAAAATGGTTTAGTAGATGGAGGAACACC
>JAWOIY010000053.1:0-18024 GCA_046484425.1 Desulfobacterales bacterium
CTTCAACTACCTGCCACAGCCGACACTCAAATACCTTGCCGAAAAAATAAATATTCCTTACAGCCAGATATACGGCGTCGGTACATTTTATGCCACGTTCAGCCTCGAACCCAAAGGTCGAAACATCATTTCCATCTGTCTGGGAACCGCCTGTCATGTTAGAGGGGGTGAAAGGGTGCGGGAAAGAATCACAGGCACGTTGAACCTGAACGGCAGGGCGACGACGGACGACATGCGTTTTACCCTTGAAGGCGTGCGCTGTATCGGTTGCTGCAGCCTGGGGCCGGTCATGAAGGTAAACGAAGACGTCCACGGCCGGATCGGTGCGGATGAAGTTGAAAAGATCCTGGAAAAATATGAATAAAACGTCAAATATGAGATAAAAGCATGAAAATCGTATCAACAGCAGATTTAGAGAAGATCAGACAAGAATACAGCAACAGGCTTTACTATCCCGACGGCACCAAGGTTCTCTTTGGGATGGCCTCCTGCGGTATTGCCGCGGGTGCCAAGGCGTCCCTTGAAAAGGCCATGCAGGAATTTCCCCAAGGGAATGGTATCCAGCTCAGCCAGACGGGTTGTTTGGGGTTTTGTGAAGCAGAACCTCTGATTGAAATCGCTCAAACCGGGAAACCGAGAGTTATCTATAAAAACATTACCGACGAAAAAATTGTCGATGTTATTCACAGTTATCTTGATAACGATTTTAAAAAGACCAAATGGATACTCGGGCAGGTTCGGGATCCCCGCAATTTAATGGAAGACCAGGTTGAAAATCCTATGCGGGAGGTTGACCCGATAGAGAAGATTCCGTTTCTGGAAGATACGCCCTTTTATAATAATCAGGTCAAAATTGCACTTAGAAATTGCGGCTATATCGATCCCGATTGCATTGAGGAGTACATCGCCAGGGGAGGGTACTTTGCCTTTTTCCGTGCGCTTTTTGATCATAAGCCTGAAGAGATTATTCAAATCATAAAAGACTCCGGCTTGAGAGGCCGCGGGGGCGGCGGGTTTTCCACAGGGGTTAAGTGGGCGACATGCGCCAGACATCACGGTGAAAGATATATCATTTGCAATGCCGATGAAGGAGATCCGGGCGCCTACATGGATCGAAGCATCCTGGAAGGAGATCCTCACAGCATATTGGAAGGAATGTTAATTGCAGCCGTTGCCATCGGTTCCAATCATGGTTTTGTGTATGTTCGCAATGAATATCCGCTGGCCGTAAAACGCCTGGTAACCGCCATTAAGCAGGCTGAAAAATTCGGCCTGATGGGTGAGAATATCGCGGGCACGGATTTTAGTTTTAATATCAAAATCTCTACCGGTGCGGGTGCTTTTGTCTGCGGGGAGTCAACAGCTCTGATGGCTTCTCTTGAAGGCAAAGTGGGAAGGCCCAGGGCCAAATATGTTCATACCGTTGAAAAAGGCTTCAGGGACAATCCGTCAAACCTGAACAATGTGGAGACGTATGCCAATGTTCCGGCGATTATCTCCAAAGGGGCCCAGTGGTACGCCGGAATGGGGACTGAACGCAGTAAAGGGACCAAGGTTTTCAGCCTTGTCGGCAAGATTAAAAATACCGGTTTGGTGGAAGTCGCCATGGGTACGACATTGCGGAATATCATTTATGATATCGGCGGCGGTGTTCTAAAAAAGAAAAAATTTAAAGCCGTTCAAACCGGGGGTCCTTCCGGCGGATGTATTCCCGAACAGTACCTGGATTTGGGTGTCGATTTTGATGAACTGACAAAAATTGGCTCAATCATGGGTTCCGGCGGCATGATCGTGATGGATCAAGACACCTGCATGGTTGATGTGGCCCGTTATTTTCTCGATTTTCTAAAAGATGAATCCTGCGGTCAGTGTAATCCCTGCCGGGAGGGGATTAAACGAATGCTGGAAATTCTGACCCGCATTTGTGAAGGACACGGAAAAGAGGGCGACGTAGAACTCCTTGAAGAACTGGGTGATATGGTCGCCAAAGCATCCCTGTGCGGCTTGGGGACTTCGGCTCCCAATCCGGTAATAACCACCATTAATTATTTCCGGGATGAATACCAGTCCCATATTAAGGACAAGAAATGTCCGGCCGGCGTCTGTAAAAACCTCTTCCATTATGAAATCGATGAAGAAGCGTGCACCGGCTGCCACCTGTGTGCCCTAAAATGCCCCCAGGAGGCGATTACCGGCGAGAAAAAAGAACCGCACAAGCTGGACCAGGATAAATGCATCAAATGCAGCATCTGTTACGAAGCCTGTAAGTTCAATGCCGTCATTATCAAGTAACCGACTTTACAAAATATAAAAGACACAAGAAGGTTAACCCAATGATCAGTTTTACACTCAACGGAAAAACAGTCCAGGGGAAAGAAGGTGAATATCTCCTTAAAGTTGCTGAAGAACAGGGAATTGAGATTCCGACCCTTTGCCATCATAAAGCACTCGAACCGGCCGGCATGTGCCGTCTCTGTACGGTGGAAATGCATTACGGCGGACGCGTTCGATACGTTACCGCATGCAATTACCCCATCTGGGAAGGCATGGAAGTACAAACCGATACCGAGGCGATTCACCAGATTCGCAAACTAATTGTTGAGTTGCTGTATGCCCGATGCCCGAACGTGGAAATTCTTAAAAAACTCGCCGAGAAATACGGCATCGAGGAGCCGCGTTTCAGTAAGGAAGACGACACCTGTATTCTTTGCGGTCTGTGCACGCGGATATGCGAGCGGATGGGAAACAGTGCCATCGCGCTGACCGGCCGGGGTGTGGACATGAAAGTGGACACGCCCTTTCACCTCCAGACCGAAGTGTGCCTTGCATGTGGTGCATGCGAATCTATTTGCCCGACAGGGCACATCGATATTCGGAAGATTACAGAATACGAACCCAGGCCTTTGCTTTCCGAGTGGGATGTGGGGCTTGCAACACGATCGGCCATCTATTTGCCGTTTCCCCAGGCGGTTCCTCTCGCCGCAGTAATCGATCCAGAGGCATGTGTTCACGTTCGCACGGGAAATTGCGGGGTGTGTAAGGAGTTCTGTGAGGCGGGAGCTATCGATTATGATCAGAAGGAAGAAATTGTAGAGATTGAGGTCGGTACCATCATCTTAGCCACAGGGTATGATGTTTTAGACCCGAGTCCGATGAAGCAGTTTGGCTATGGTAAATATCCCAATGTCTTTACCTCTCTTGAATTCGAGCGCCTCAGCAATGCAACGGGGCCTACCGGCGGCAAGATTCTCATCCGAGACGAAAACAAGGCTTTTGCCCGATCCCCGAAAAGCGTGGCCATTTTGCACTGCATCGGCAGCCGGGATGTGAACTATCATGAATACTGCTCACGGGTTTGCTGTATGTATGCCCTCAAGTATGCCCATTTAATTCATGAGAAAGTCGGTCACGACGCTCGGGTTTATAATTTTTATATCGACATGCGCTGTTTTGGAAAAGGCTACGAAGAGTTTTATAAACGGTGTCAGGAAGAGGGTACCCGCTTCATTCGGGGCAAGGTGGCTGAAATTACCGACCAGGCCGTCAAACCGGAAGAGGAGGGCAAACTCATTGCCATTGCAGAAGACACGCTTTTGGGAAGACGTTTAAGGGTTCCGGTAGATATGGTTATCCTTTGCGTTGCCATGCAGGCCCGCAGTGGTGCTCAGGAGGTGGGCAGAATCTTTGGCATCAACCAGGGTGCCGATGGATTTTTTCTGGAGGAACACCCCAAACTAGGGCCTTTAAATACCGCAACGGACGGCGTCTTCATGGCCGGAGCCTGTCAAGGACCCAAGGATATTCCGGATACGGTTTCCCAGGCTTCCGGGGCGGCCGTCAAAGCACTGGCATTGGCCACCCTTGGGAAGGTGGAGGTTCCTCCTATCGTATCGTGGATCGATCCGGATGTGTGTTCCGGGTGCCGGACCTGCATCGAGCTCTGTCCGTATACCGCCATAGAATATAATGCCCGTATGGGCGTCTCGGTGGTCAATGAAACCCTTTGCAAAGGGTGTGGCAGTTGTGCCGGATTTTGTCCGAGCGGTGCGGCACAGGTTAAACATTTCAACGAGAAGCAGATATTTGCAGAACTCGAAGGCATCATTGATGCTGTGCATTCAGTTGGAATGTGAGTTTTTACGGTTTGCTGAAAAATTGACGGCAAGCGATTCAAAATAAAAATCGTCAATCCAAAATCATAAATATATTGGAGGAGATCATGGCTAACTTCGAACCGACGATCATTGCTTTTGTTTGCAACTGGTGCACTTACACCGCTGCTGATCTGGCCGGAACCGCCAGATTGGGATATCCTGCCAATGTGAGGTTGATTCGGGTCATGTGTACCGGCATGGTTGACCCCAAATATGTGATCAAGGCCCTGCTTGAAGGGGCCGATGCGGTCCTGATCAGCGGATGCCACCCCGGAGACTGCCATTATATCAACGGAAATTTCAAGGCTCGGAGGCGGATTAAACTGCTCAAAGAGATCCTTTCCCAATTCGGCTTTGGAGATGAGCGGCTCAGGCTGACCTGGATCGGCGCCAGTGACGGCATCCAGTTCGCCGAGACCATTCATGAAATGGTGGCACAGGTCAGAACGCTGGGTCCCAATGAGGCCAAAGCAACCATGATAATTTAACAGTCATTTGTCATTTATCCTGAAGGCCAAAGATGGATGACAGGTATGGAGGAAACGCACAGTGAAAACAGCAAAAATCAACGTAAAAGACGGCGACCTGTTGACAACTCTACGGGATTTTTTTCGATCCATCCTCCGGCTGGAAGATATCAGTGCAATTCTGGTTCCACAACATCTCCCTGCTAAAAACGTCGTGATGCCGACACTGGTAACGGATCCTGAACAACTGAACGGCACCGACCCCTTGGCACCGGTATTTCCCTTGAATGGGGCCAAAATCGTTTCAAGGCTCACACGTAAGCCCATGGGCGCTAAAGTTGCGGTTGTTTTACGTTCCTGTGAGATACGTGCGTTTGTCGAACTGGTGAAACTCAATCAAGGCCGCGTCGAAGAGGTGGTACTGGTAGGCATCGACTGCCTGGGTGCTTTCAAGAATGGCGATTATATTCGTATCGTTGGAAAAAAAGAAGAAAAATTCACTTCAAGGTTTTACAAAGACGCCTTGTCCGGAAAAAAATTGACGATAGAAGGCTTTGATCTCGCTCCTGCGTGCAAGGCCTGCGAAAACCCGGTCCCCAACGGTGCAGATATTCTAATCGGGCTTTTCGGGATCGATACCGACAATCAACTTTTAATCCAAGCCCGGACGCCCAAAGGAGAGACGCTCTATGACAAACTTGATCTCTCAGACACGGAAGAACCGCCTGAACGTGCTCGGGCCGTTGAATCTTTGGTCGCTGAACGAACCGCCTGTCGCGATAAAATGTTTGCCGAGACCACAGAGGCCACAAACAGCCTGGAAAAACTGAATACCTACTTTGCCGAGTGCGTAAATTGCTACAATTGCAGGGTTGCCTGTCCGGTCTGCTACTGTAAGGAATGTGTCTTTGTGACGGATGTCTTTAACCATGAACCTGTTCAGTACCTTAGGTGGGCCAATCGAAAGGGTATCATCAAAATGCCCACCGACACGGTCTTTTATCACATGACCCGGATTGCTCACATGAGCACCTCGTGTGTCGGATGCGGTCAGTGTTCGAATGCCTGTCCCAACGACATTCCGGTGATGGAACTGTTTAGAACTGTTTCATACCACACTCAAAAAGCCTTTGGGTACGAGGCTGGTCGCAGCATTGAGGAAGACATCCCGCTGTCGGTATTCCGTGAAGACGAGCTTTCCGAGGTGGTCGGCATCGGAAAAGCTCATGGATAATACTCAAATGTCGCTCACAAAAAACTTTTTAATAATGCATTATCCTCTAAGTAGGAAGATTTTGATATGAAGAAAAAAATCGGTAAAGCACTGGTGGTAGGTGCCGGAATCAGCGGTATCCGGGCTGCCCTGGATCTGGCGGAATTTGGTTATGGTGTAACCCTCGTTGACAAGTCCCCGCACATCGGAGGCATTCTCAGCCAGCTCGATTATCAGTTTCCCACCGATCGTTGCGGCATGTGCAAGATGCTTCCGATGGTGGACCGGGATACATCGTCCCAGTATTGTCTTCGCAAGGGGCTTTTCCATGAAAACATCGACATCCGTTTGTCCACCGAACTTATCTCTGTGGAAGGCGAACCGGGTAACTTCCAGGTATCACTTCGCCGGAAGCCGAATCTTGTTGATCCTGCCCGTTGTGTCGGTTGCGGTGAATGCGTGAAGGTCTGTCCGGTAGAGGTTCCGGATTCCTTTAACGTTGGCCTGTCTGTGCGAAAAGCCATCTATCTTCCGGTCCCGCATGCGATTCCCAACGCGTATATTATCGATACGAATGCGTGCAGCCGGTGCGGGGAATGTGAAGCAATATGTCCTACCGGAGCCATCAAACTTTTAGAAGACGTCCGTAAAGATTTTCGAATCCTGGTGGTGGACGACGAATTGATCATGCGCGATTCCCTTAGAGCCTGGCTGGAAGATGAAGGTTTTTCCGTCAACATGGCCGCATCCGGACCGGAAGCCCTCGGTCATTTGTCAAAACAGGCGTACGAGCTGATGCTCGTAGATATCAAAATGCCGGGAATGGACGGTGTGGAACTTCTTCAGAAGGCCAAAGAGAATTTTCCCGACCTTGGTGTTATTATGATGACGGCCTATGCCACGGTAGAGACCGCCATAGAAGCCATGAAAATAGGAGCGATCGACTATCTCCTCAAGCCGTTTGATCCCGACACCCTTATTCCTATGATCATGCGAATATATCAGGATATAGAAGCAAGCAAAGAACCCCCGATGGAAGTCGGCGCTTTGGTACTCTGCGGCGGAACATCCTATTTCGATCCTGCCGGAGGCAAGAACACGTATGGGTACGGCACATATCCGAATGTGGTAACAAGTCTTGAGTTCGAAAGGATTTTAAGCGGAACAGGACCGAACCAGGGTCGCCTGGTGCGGCTTTCCGACGGTAAACCGTTGCGTAAAGTGGCCTGGTTTCAGTGTGTGGGTTCGCGGGATATCCAGATCGATGCTGACTATTGTTCGTCAGTCTGCTGCATGTATGCGATCAAAGAAGCCCTTGTGGCCAAGGAAAGGGCCGGAGGGGCCCTGGAAGCAGCCATCTTTTATATGGATATGCGTACATTCGGGAAATCTTTTCAGCGATATCGTGACCGGGCGGAAACCGAACACGGCGTTCGATTTGAAAAAGGGCGTGTCCATTCTGTGTTATATGATGAAAACAGCGGCGATCTCATTATCAGACATGTTGATTCTTCCGGCACTGATATAGAAGAGATCTTCGACATGGTTGTACTCTCCGTGGGCCAGAGGCCGGCTTTGGGTACTACCGCTCTGGCCGAAATGGTGGAAATACCGCTGAATCAATGGGGGTTTGGCCAGACCGAACCTTTTTCACTCACGCGAACAAATCAGGAAGGGATCCTATTGGGAGGCTCCTTCTCCGGCCTTAAGGACATCAGTGAATCTGTCATTCAGGCTTCTGCCGCTGCTTTGTCTGCCTCCCGCGTCATTCATGCCGCCGGAGGCAGCCTTAGTCCTGAAATTACACCTGTCGAGCCGTTTTTGGATATTTCTCAGGAACCGCCTAAAATTTTGATCGCTGTCTGCACCTGCAGTGATCTGCTTTCGAAGCATCTCGACATGCAACAACTTGTTCGATGTCTCAAGGTCGATCCCGCTGTAGACCAGGTCGAGTTTCTTGAGCAAATCTGTACGGTCACGGGATGGGAAAGCCTTGTTGAACTGGTGGAAAAACACAAACCGAACCGGATTCTGATCGGGTCGTGCCTTCCCTATGTGTATGCCCGAAAAATCAGGGAACTGGGACAGCGGGTAGGGCTGAATCCTGCGCTTATAGAAGTGGTGGATCTAATGCTTACGGCTCGAAGCTCAAATCTCAAATCTGCAGATTTGTCTGAGGATGAGATATCAAAAATCAACGGTGAATTGTCGGCTATTTTGGGAGCGGGGCTTGCCCGGCTTAAATGGGCTGATCCGGATCCTGTGACCAGCCAAAAGATTCTTCAGAAGGCCCTGGTGGTGGGCGGCGGAATTGCCGGAATGTGCTCAGCCCTTGCCATCGCGGATCATGGCTTTCAGGTAGATCTGATCGAGCAGGAAGAGATCCTGGGAGGCAACCTTAACTGGATACAACGAACATTGGAAGGCAGCACAACGAAGGCTATATTGGAAGAAACGTTTTCGAAGGTGGAAAAACACCCGCTCATTCAGGTGCACACCAGTAGCCGGGTGCGAGCTTCTCATGGTCAGGTCGGGCGTTTTTATACTACCATAGAGGATAAAGAAAATAACATTTTCACACTGGAACACGGTGTGACCATCCTCGCTACCGGGGGAGTGGAGGCTGACACGACATCCTATAACTACGGTACAAGCAAAGCCATTGTCACCCAAAAGGAACTGGAGAAAAAGATACATGACCACTCAATCGACCCAAGTCGACTCGGGTCGATCGTCATGATTCAATGTGTCGATTCCAGGCAGGAGCCAAGAAATTATTGCAGCCGCGTATGTTGCAGTACGGCCTTGAAACACGCACTCTATTTCAAGGAGAAAAATCCGGAAATTGAGGTCTACATTCTATATCGGGACATGATGACCTATGGTTTCACCGAGTCCTATTACACCCAGGCCCGCAAGTCCGATGTAATCTTCATCCGGTACGATGTGGATGAGAAACCGCTGGTTGCCCCTATGAACGGATCGGTTCAAGTAACAACCGTTGAACCGATTATCGGACAGACGATCCGGATTGATGCAGACCTTGTTGTCCTTGCCACCGGCATTGTACCCAAACTGTCCAAAGATCTGGCGGAATCTTTCGGAGCGACACTGGATCGAAATGGCTTTTTCGAAGAGGCGGAATCGAAATGGAGACCCGTCGATTCACTTAAAGAAGGAATTTTTGCCTGCGGCCTGGCACATTCTCCCCGCAACATCACGGAGTCGATAGCAACAGCCGAAGCTGCTGCCCAGAGAGCCTTAAGAATTCTTTCGTATGAACGGATGCCTGCCGGAAAAGTAGTGGCAGAGGTCCGTCACAGCCTTTGCAGTTTATGTGAGCGATGTGTTGAAGCCTGTCCATATGGTGCTCGTGTTGTCGATCCGGAGCTGGAAAAAGTTCTGGTCAATGCCGTCATGTGCCAGGGATGCGGAACATGTGCCACTGTTTGTCCGAACAGCGCGTCGATCCTTGCCGGGTTTTTAGACCAGCAAATGTTCGGCGCCATCGATTCGGCGCTTGAAGGAACGGCATAGGATTGACGATTGATGATGGATGATTGTCGATTTAGGGAATCGTTTTAAGCCGACAAAGCTCAGGCTACTATGTCAAAGTCGATTTTCTTCGTTTATTTAAGTAAAATTAACAAAATAAATTCAATCTACAATCTACAATCAACAATCGAAAATCATCAATTACAAAGGGGGAGCGTCATGAACATAGCGGAAAATATAGATATCGAAAAGGTTGCTGCAACTATACGCGAACCTGTCACTGATTCATTGGCTGCAATTCGGAACATGGTTAGTGCCTGCATCCAATGCGGCACCTGCACCGGTTCATGCCCTAACGCCTTTGCCATGGACCTTACCCCGCGTCAACTGTGGTACAATGTCCTGATGGGGGAAAAGGAGGCAATTTTTCACAGCAGGACCTTTTTCCTTTGCTCCGCATGCTATTGCTGTACACTGCGATGTCCCCGAGGACTTCCGCTGACCGAGGCAATGAGCGCTCTCAAGCAGATGGCTTCAAAAGAGAGTCTGGCACCCTATAAGAAAAATATTCGATTTTACAAAAGCTTTATGGAAAGTGTCCGCCGCCATGGACGGGTCAGAGAGATGGAGTTCATGACGCTCTATTTTCTTTCCATGAAAAACCCTTTCATTCCGATTCAGTTTGTACCGTTGGGGATAAAACTTCTGGGTAAAGGAAAGGTCTCTTTTGAAATTCCTTCAAAAGGAAGCAATGTCTTAGAGTCGATCTTTCGGAAGGTTGAAGAGTTGGAGCGGGGATAAGAAGAATACGGGATTAACGCTTTCATTGTAATTTTTCCGGCTTGGCCATTTCCGAATCATGGAGGGTAAATATGAAGTATCTATATTATCCGGGTTGTTCTCTGGAGGGGACGGCCCTTGAATACAACGCTTCGACCCAGGCCTTCATGCAGGAACTGGAAGTGGATCTGTTGGAGCTTAAGGACTGGACTTGCTGCGGTGCAAGCGCTGCGGAGGCCACCAGCTTTCTCCTTTCTTTGGCTTTACCCGCGTATAACCTGGCCATGGCCGAAGAAATGAATGGTTCCAAAGAGATCCTTGTACCGTGCAGTGCGTGCTACCTGAACTTGAAAAAGGTTGAAGAAAAGAGCCGAAAAGATCCGGAACTTCTTGATAAAATCAACACCATATTAAAAGAAAAAAAGCTGCACTTTCACGGTCAGGTTAGGGTTCGGCACCTCCTTGACGTCGTTGCCCATAATGTAGGTCCTGCAAAAATCGTTCCCCGGGTGAAAAACCCCTTTAACGGTCTGAACATTGCACCCTATTATGGTTGCCAATGCCTTCGGCCTTACCCTGTTTTTGATGATCCCGAAGAGCCCCGTTCCATGGAACCGGTTATAAAGGCCGTAGGGGCAAAGATTCATCCATGGAACATGGGGGGCAGATGTTGCGGTGCATCCCACATGACCACTAAACCCGAGGTTGCGCTGGAGCTTGTCGCTGCGATATTAAAGGCAGCTCGAGGCGCTGACGCTATCGTCACAGTATGTCCGATGTGCCAGATGAACCTTGAGGCGTATCAGAAGAAAATTTCGGAAAAGACCAAAGAAGATATGCGCATGACCATACTTTATCTTCCGCAGTTTCTTGGGCTTGCCATGGGTCTATCGGAACAGGATTTGCGAATGGATTTGAATCTTTCCATTACCAAGAATTTTCGGGATAAGCTTTAACCTGTTTTTTGTATGAAAATCGAGGAGGATCTTTACGTCGTTTGATTTCGACAGGCAGTTGCAAATTTTGAGTATGACACGGCTTCACAAAGTTATACATCGCGGTGAAGCCGATCATACGTGATCGTGATAAAGTAGAAGATATGTATGATGAATGAAAGACTGCACAGTATCGTTGTTACCGGAGCATCGGGTTTTATCGGAAGACATTTTGTCATTGCCGTATCCGAAAAATTTCGATTGTTCTGTATCGCACGCCGCGGCCAAAAAGAAGTCGGCATACCGTATCATGCCAATATACATTGGCTCCAGATTGATATAACAAACCGCAAAAATCTGCTGAATGTCTGTAATTATATCAAGGATAAAGGTGGTGCCGATTATGTTTTGCATCTGGCCGGTTACTACGACTTTACCCTGAAAGAAAACTCCGCTTATGAGCAGATTAATATAACCGGCACTCAATACGTTCTCGAGATGTCAAAGCTCCTGGGAATAAAGCGTTTCATTTTTTCCAGTTCGGTGGCAGCATGCAAATTTCCGCACCACGGCAAGGCATTAACCGAAGAGAGTCCTGCCGATGCTGATTTTCCCTATGCACGAAGCAAAAGAATTGCGGAAAAAATGATCGGGGAATACTCGGAGGTTTTTCCATGCTCAATTGTCCGACTCGCAGCCGTTTACAGTGACTGGTGTGAATATCCCATGTTGTATATGTTGTTAAAGTACTGGCTGTCCGGAAGCAAGCTCATGTCGAGAATTGTAACGGGATACGGCGAATCGGCCGTGCCTTATATTCACATTAAGGATCTTATTAAGTTATTTCTGAGAATCATTGATATGAGCGATATGCTGCCTCATATGGCTGTTTACAATGCCAGCCCTCAAGGGAGTGTTTCCCACAATGAGCTTTTTGAAGCGGTTACGAGATACTATTACGGACATGGTTATAAACCGTTTTTCATTCCGAAGTTTCTGGCTTTTTTTGGATTGGCCGTAATTTCCTTTTTAGGCCGGCTTAACGGCAAAAAAACGCTGGAACGGCCATGGATGGCGGAGTATATCGACAAAAAGCTTATCGTGGATGCTTCTGCCACATACAATGCACTGGGATGGAAACCGACGCCACGGTATCATATATTGCGCCGATTGTTGATTCTAACCGAAAAAGCGACAAGCCACCCAAACGATTGGGCATTTCGCAACGAAATTATACTCCAACGTGTTGTCTACAGAAAAAGTATCACAATTTACGATATTCTGACAGAATTGCGTGAATCTCTGGTCGAAAAAATCGTGGAAGAAATCATGAAGCCGGGAAATGGACTGCGCTTTCCGAATTACCGGAAGATGGATCCCGAAACCCTTAAATGGTATATTACCCTAAACTACCAACTGGTTGCCGCTACAGTAAAAAGCAGAGACAGATCTATAATACCGGCCTATGCTCGAGAAATGGCTTATAAACGTCATTTCGACGGCTTTGGGGCAAAAGAGGTCAGGGATTTATGGTTGCTGATCGGAAACACCATGAAGGAATCTCTCCTTACACGGCCGGAACTGAAGGATTCGAAACAAAGGGTGGACGACTACATCATTTTGACCTCACAGCTGGCCGCAGATGAATTTGAAGACACCTATGAGACTCTTGAAGATCAACCTCCGGAACCGTTCGCTTCGATGAAAGAAGTTGAACGGGTAACAAGTATTGAAAATCTAAAGAAGATTGTAAAACAACTTGAAGGCAGCAATGCGCATTCATTGACGAATCGTGCGAGCGCAGATCTGTCTTTCAAAGATTACGGGGTGCTGATAAAATTAAAAACTCAAGTTTCGCACCCAAGCCCGTTTGATCAGGCCATGATAATCGCTATGGATGATAAAGACGCTCTAAACAAAAAGGAAAAGGTCGAAAACTGGGCGATGCACGTTAAAACAAAATACAAGATTGCATCAACGCCGTGTATCCACTTTTTATCCGGCCGCATCGCATCGCCGGAGGAATGTTCCGGTGATTACATGTGTCATCACTGTGACGTCCATAAGTTGCTGAACGAAGAAAGCCGAATGGAAATCACTGATAAACCGGAATACAAAAACGTATCAGGGTATAAAATGATTGAAGATTATCATTATTACTTCGGACATTCGTGGGTGAACATAGAGAAATTTCGGCGTGTCAGGATCGGGATTGACGATTTTATTTCAAAAATTCTGGGCCGAGTAGATGAGATAAATCTTCCGCCGGTGGGAACAGTGATGAAACGAGGTGAAATCGGTTGTATATTGACTCGAAATGACAAAAAAGCCCCCATGCAATCACCCATGTCCGGAACAGTATGTGCGGTGAATGATAAAGTGAAAAAAAATCCTGAACTCGTCCATGATGATCCCTACCATGAAGGATGGTTATATATGCTGGATTCTGAAAATTTCAAGCCGGAACTGGCAGGGCTCTATTTCGGAAGGGAATGGTTTCAATGGATGGAAAAGGAGTGTCAAAATCTTTATAAACTCATGGGCCCCAGATATGAGCAACTTTCGGCCACAGGCGGTGGACTGGTTGACGACATATTCGGCGAATATCCCGAAATTTCCTGGAACCGGCTGGTAAAGACTTTTTTTCATACAACAGACAAGCGCTAAATCATTCAGGTACACGGCAACCGAACCGTAAAGGTGCTTCCCTTCCCAGGTTCACTTTCCACTGAGATGGTACCATTGTGTCTGGCGATGATGCCGTAGACCACGGAAAGGCCAAGGCCCACGCCTTTCCCCTCTTCTTTGGTCGTAAAAAAAGGTTCAAATATTTTTTCCATATCTTTTTTAGAAATGCCGCAGCCTGTATCAGAAATTGCTATCTCCAAGAGCGGTTCGGCCCCGTCGGCTCTGTTGGCTGTTATGGTAAGCGTACCTCCGCTTTGCATTGCTTCTGACGCATTATACACGAGGTTTAAAAGAACCTGCTGGATCTGTTTGAAATCGCATTTGATCTTTGGGAGATTCGGCGCAATGTTTTTTTTTAATTGAAGTTCTTTCATTTCCAGTTCGTGAGAAATGAGGTTCAGGGTTTTATTGACAATGTCTTCAATACGGTTGCTCTCCATGGTGATTTTAGTCCGACGGGCAAATGCCAGAAGGTCTTTAACGATTTCTCCGCACCGGGCTGTCTCGGATTCCATGATTGCCAAATATCGGGAAATGTCCTCAATTTTTTCATGAGAAAAGCGATTCCGTGAAAGCTGTTTTATGATCAACCGGATATAATTTAAAACCCCGGCAAGCGGATTGTTTATTTCATGAGCAATAGTGGCGGCCAATTTGCCCAGAGAGGCCAGTTTTTCCGTCCAGACAATCTGTTCCTGGACCTCTTTTAGGTCCCGATAGGCCTCTTTTATGTTTTTATGAATATTTGCATTATCTACGGCAACACCGATATGGTTGCCGATGACGGTCAGGAATTCAACAATTTCAGTTAAAAACGTGTTTGGGTTCAAGCTGGATACACACATCACGCCTATTGGTGTTCCTTTGCTTGTCAGTGGTATATAAACAGCGGATTGAAAACCTTCTTTTATGTAAAGATCAACATCGGGGTCAACGGATTGCATCGTAATATCTACTGTCCTTGCCTCACCCTCAAGCAGGGTTCGCCCCAGGAAACCGTTACCGGGTTTGCGGGATTTCAACAGCAGGTTGTCTGTAAAATTGGCTGAAAGTCCTTTATGGGCAACCAAATTAAGGACCTCTCCTCCATTATTCAACAAAAAAATACTGACACTTTCAAGTCCGGACACATCGAGGATTTTGTCAATTGTGCTGCTGAGTATCTCATCAATGTTCAAACTGCTGCTGATGATTTTGGAAGCGATATTTAAGGTGGCAAGCCGTATATTGAGCTGCTCGATTTCCCTAAGGGCGTCCTCTATTTTGATAATATCTTTTTTCATTAGGAATAACAGAACGTAAGAATTTAGCTTTTTGAAAATTGGTGGCTTCAGATAGGGTTTAAATTTTTCCTGAAAGAACTCGTGGATAACGGCTCGTAATGAAAAAATTGGTCTTATCTCTTAAGAAGGGTAAGTGGTTTAAAGCAAAACGTTCCCATGACCTCGAATCTATGAGATTTTTTCATAACGATCCCTAGTCCACTCAAACAGCTTCCAGTAAAAATTTAAACCCTATCTGAAGCTCCTCGAACATTGATTCGTTTCAAAGACCTAAACAGTTACAAAAGAACGAACTAAAATTCGACATGTGAAGCTCGGGACTTTAGCTATTTTCTTATGTACGGAGAAACGTTCTTACCAGCCGGTCCCGGTCAATTTCCGGAAAACGTCCGAAGATATCGTCAATCAAATCACCACCTGTCGCTGCCATTCTCTCGTACTCGGGTCCGAGAAACCTCAAAAGATCCTGAATCTCATTTTCGATCCACTGGAAGCATTTTTTTCCAGAAAAAAGCGACTTCATGTCGATTTTAAGGCTGACAGGATTTAAAAAGAATAACCAGCCTCCTTCATACGGGTCTTTATGTGTAATATCGGGCTGATTTAAAACTTTATCGTTTACAGCGAACACGACTCCGGAAACAGGGGACTGCATGGGGGCCTTGTGATCATTACGGTTTAAGGTCCACCCTATCTCGCCTTGCATCAAAAAGTCTCCGACAGAAGGAAGATTGATCACTTCCGGCGGCCCGAAAACCCTGGATGTAAAATCGTCTATACCGATCCTGACCCATCCGTCTTGAAGCGGTTGCACCCAGGAATGGCCGATGTGATGATAATAGTTGTCGGCAACCTGAACCCCCGATACCTTCACGTAGCTTGGCTTTTCAATGGTTTTCAGAAGAATATCCGCAAAATTTTTCTTCAGTTGCTCATGCGGAAGAACAGCTATTCCCTCACGATGAAGGTGCCGGACATATTCTGGTCCTGTTATGGAGACCACTTCATCGTAATCAAAAGGCAGATCTATGCCAATAAGCTTTTTTGTATGAAATCCGTTTTTCTCTTTTTCCGTTTTTTTCTTCCTGAATTCATATACGTTGTGTTTCATGGTAGGTCCTCCTTTATCGCGATACTTTAGCGCTTTTCAGTTGTATGAAAAAAAGTTTTTAACAGCAGGTTCCAGGAAACTTCGGGAAATTCGCTAAATATGTCGTCAACCAGTCCACCGCCTGTGGCCGAAAGGTGCTCATATCTGGGGCCCATGAGTTTATAAAGATTTTGACACTCCTTTTCCATCCATTGAAAGCATTCCCTTCCGCAATAGAGCCCTGCCAGTTCCGGCTTGAAATTTTCGGAATCCAGCATGTATAACCATCCTTCATGGTAGGGATCATTATGGACGAGTTCGGGATTTTTTTTCACTTTTTCATTCACCGCACAAACCGTTCCGGACATGGGCGATTGCACGGGGGCTTTTTTATCCGTTCGAGTTAATATACAACCGATTTCGGCTCGTTTCATCACTGTTCCCACCGGCGGAAGATTTATCTCATCTACCGGGCCCAGAATTTTTGAAATAAAATCGTCTATCCCGATCCTGACACGCCGAAATTTCTCTATGTTCACCCACGAATGCCCGAAGTAATAATAATAATCTTCAATCATTTTATACCCGGATACATTTTTGTATGCCGGTTTTTCAGTGATTTCCATATGGCCTTCTTCGTTCAGCAACTTATGGACGTCACAGTGATGACACATGTAATTACCGGAACATTCTTCCGGCGACGAGATGCGGCCGGATAAAAAATGGATACACGGCGTTGATGCAATCTTGTATTTTGTTCTAACGTGCCTCGCCCAGTTTTCGACCTTTTCCTTTTTGTTTAGAGCGTCCTTATCACCCATGGCGTTAACCATGGCCTGATCAAACGGGCAATGATAACAATCGTAATCATAGTCACAGAGACGAAAGTTAATGACTCCGGCCCTCATCCAGACACATTTATCTTGGGGCAAATAAAAACCCGGAATGTTTTTCTTGACTTCTTCATACGGCACCGAGACTAAGCCGTCACGGCCCAGATGTCGAACGTATTCCGGACCGGTTGCCGCCGCGACTTCTTCGTACTGAAATGGCTGATCGGGTCCGATACGTCCTTTTGCATCCATATCATTCTTTTTTGTTTTATTTACGTTACGTTTCATCCTAAACTTCCCTCCAATGGCTATATAAGACTTTTAACGCTTTTCCCCCCACCTTTCCAATCCAAAACTGAATCCGAACTTATATTCATCTGTTGCTAAATTAAAATGCAATGAGAATGCCAAGATGCGACAAAACGATCTCTAAAACAGTTACCTATTGGAATTACTCATGTTTTTTGGTACCACAACAGGAGCGGGTTTGTAGGAATGTTTCAATAAAAGAAGGGAGGTAGAATACTTTGGCTACATCATGAAACACGTTGAAGGCGAAGTGTGTTTCAAAATATAATAAAAACAATTAGATAAGTCGATATTGTTTTTGGCTACACCTGTTGTAGCCAATTAACCATTCAATCACGCGACAGGTCGTCCATTCAACGCTTTAACCCAGTTTGTCTTGAAGATAAATGGTACAATACTCGCAAAGTTCAAGGGACATGTTATCCACCTCATCGACACCTCCGGAGAAGTGCATGAGACACTTTTTATGCTCACAGTGAAGCAGGTCCAGGAGATGACCCAACTCATGAAGGGCAACCTTCACCGCGCGTTTATCAAGGAGAGATTTGGGCGGGGTGGAACCGTCCGGGTTCTTCATTAATCTGAACAGTGAAACCAGGCCACACTTTCCTCCCTGTCTGGCTTCGCCGAAGACATGGGTAAAAATTGGAATGAAGAGATCTTTATTGAGAACGCCGATAACCTTATCATGATTGCCGAATTGCATGGCCTCCAAGGCCTCAATGATAATGCCGGCATTATCATTGAGGCCTTGGAGGCCATGCAATTCGGCAATCA
>JAWOIY010000099.1:0-31886 GCA_046484425.1 Desulfobacterales bacterium
TTTAATCTTTTGTCTGATCCCGACCGTCTGTTTCAGCTCCAATTCCAAATTGGCCATTTCAATAAAAAAGGGTGTGCGATCGAACTTAAAATAACGCTTTCCCATGCACTGTTCTGAAAAAGCTTCGCAACCCGGGTGATTTTTGACCTCCATGCCGGGCTGTTGAAGTTCATGGGGAATGCCGAAAAGTCTGCATATCATGGGACGGTACGCATATATCAGACACAAACCATCCCAATTTAACGGGCACATCAGACGCACGGAATGTCCGTTATTGTCTGCCAGATCGGTTTGGCGGCAGACCTCCGCAGCATTACGCTTTACTTTGTTTTGTTGTTTTTGATCCAGCGTTTTAAAACCCTCATATATATAAAGGTATTCCAGCAAGGTATGATGATAGAAACGGGTTAAACAGCAGTTGTCTTCACAACCCTTGCAGTTGAAACCATAATATTCGGCGGCCTCCTGGTATTTTTGATCCATGGATGCAAATATCCTTTTTAGACGTTCTATAAAAGGTGCGGTGGCATGAGGCTGGATTCGGGATAACTGATACGGAATAACGGATTGCATACCCATCATTCAAACAACTTTTATACTAGAGGCGAAGGGAAAAAGATGGTTGTGTACAAATCGAGTGCGCGCCGGTCCGTTAAGCCGGCGATAAAATCACAAACGCATCTATCCCTGGACTGACTGCTGTGATTACACCTCGACATTTCCATAGCTGCAAGTTCTTTCTTGAGCAATGTTTCGTTATCGAGAAAAAAGGTGTAAAGTTCGGTCAGAATTCGCTTGGCTTTGATAAATTCGTTATGAACCCGGGGGGAGCGATAGACATTTTCATACAGAAATTGCCTCAGTTCGGTCATGGCGTTAAATACTTCATCACTCATTTTTAAACACAGCGTATCATCTTGAGATTCGCTGTTAGAAATCAGATCCTTGATCATGACCGTAGCACGCTCAGAGTGTGTATGCCCAAGGATTTTTTCGCAGGTTTCCGGAACCTGATCGGCATTGATAACACCGCTCTTGATGGCATCATCCAGATCATGATTCAGGTAAGCCATAATATCGGCAATTCGAACGACGTTCCCTTCGACAGTACATGCCATTTCTACGGGATCGTCGGGAATAATCTTTCCATATCCTTTGGAATGCTTTAAAATGCCGTCGCGAACCTCATACGTAAGATTTAGCCCTTTACCGTTCTGTTCCAAAATATCAACGATACGCAAACCCTGTTTGTGGTGTGAAAAATCCGGTGAATAAATTTCTTTAAGCGCCATCTCGCCGCCGTGTCCAAAGGGTGGATGACCGAGATCATGCGCAAGGGAGATGGCCTCAACCAGATCCTCGTTCAAGCGCATGGCGCGCGCTATGGTTCTTGCAATTTCAGCGACTTCTAATGTATGTGTTAAGCGGGTTCGATAATGATCTCCCATCGGGGCCAGGAAAACCTGGGTTTTGCGTTTTAGCCGCCTGAAAGCGCTTGAGTAGACAATTCGATCCCGATCCAGTTGAAATGCGGTTCGAACAGGGCAGGCGTTTTCGTCTCTCTGCCGGCCTTTTGATTTGGAACTTAAACATCCAAAAGGAGCAATAAAGCCTTTTTCTCGTTTTTCGAAATCTTCACGTATTGACATATAATAAAATGAGTAAGCTCTGCTGATAACAAAAAAATAGAATTATCAAATACATTGAGGGGTCGGGGTGTTTTTCCAAACAACCGCTATATTCAAGAATTTAGGAGAAAAACTCCCCGACCCCTGATCAAATACATTACTGATTCGGCATTTATTTTTTGCCGATATTTTTATAACATCGTCACCATTGAATCTAATTGATAAGGCGAATTTATTCATATGCAAAATCAATTGTAAAGACATATTTGAAATTTTATTTGCTTGCAAGGTTGTATCGAAAAGTTTTTAGCTTTATACTTTACAACATTAGAATCAATCATTACTTTTGGCGGCCACATGCAAGGACATCATCTCATACTCGGCGAACTTGTCGATTTTATATCCGGAGAAACACTCGCTGATACGCATGACGAAAGGTATCGTCAAAAGCTTGCCCGTATGCTGGTCGATCAGAAAGGGTTCACCAAAAAAGAGATCAGACCCCGTCGTGAACTCAGGGTATCTGCCGGAGAAAAGCGTGCGATGATAAAGATCGATTTTGAAATTTATGTGTCCGGCAAAATTGGTATGATCGTCAAATACGGACCTGGTTCCTTGGTCACCCGGCAGCGGCCGGCCCTGGCGATATCCAGACTTGTGGCGCCGTACCAGGTTCCGATCGTTGTCGTAACAAACGGTGAGGACGCAGATATTTTAGAGGGGAAAACCGGCGAGGTGGCCGCTCGGGGTCTTCAATCGATACCTTCAAAGGTCGATCTCATTAAAAAGGTAACCGAAACGCATCTTCATCGGATCGCTCCCAGACAGGCTGAAATTGAATCGAGAATCGTATATGCTTATGAAGTCGACGGCAGTTGTCCGTGTGATGATACCATATGCAGGTTATAACTTAAGCGTGGAATTTGTTTTGTCGAAAATTCATTGACTCATTGAAATGCCAAATATGACAAACTCGTAAAAAGTCTTTTGTGAGCGACATTTGAGCATTTGGGGAATCAGCGTTTCAAGCGGTGAAGCGTTAAAAATTTCAAGCTGTTTGAGGCGCTTGCGCCGAGTTCTTGAAATTTAGCGTCACCGATGGAAACGCCCCCAAATGGTCACGGAGCGAGCAATATCGAGTTTTTACGAAACCATCAAATATGGATTACGAATATTTCATGCAAAAGGCACTGGATCAGGCTCAAAAAGCCCTTGCGGCCGGAGAGTTTCCGGTGGGTTGTGTATTGGTCTATCAAGGCAAAATACTGGTCAGCGCGTTCCGTAGCGGTACGAGCGCCGGATTCGGCAATGAGGTTGATCATGCCGAAATGGTTGCCCTAAGGCGCCTCGTCAATCTTAAAGGGAATATCGACAACAGGCAAGTAACCCTGTTTTGCACCATGGAACCTTGCCTGATGTGTCTGGGTGCCCTGTTATTGAACGGCATCGGCAAGGTTGTCTACGCCTACGAAGATGTAATGGGTGGCGGTACGGGCTGTGACCTGGCCGGCCTGACACCTTTGTACCGTAATCAAAGGATTTTAATTGTACCCCATATTTTGCGTCAACAAAGTCTGGAACTTTTCAAAGCCTTTTTTCAAAATCCGGGAAATGCGTATTGGCGGGGAAGTCTTTTGGCCGAATATACAATCAACCAGTAATAATGTTTCGGGAATTCTACCAGCAGGATTCGTTTTATTTTCTTGCATTTTTTTCTTGCATTTATTAATGTTCTTATATATTTCAGATTTCAATTTCGGTAAGTGGCGCACGACATGGAATATCCAAGGGGTCGGTTTCGGGAAAGAGAAATCGATGAAGCGTATTTTTTGTTATCCATGGATATGAAAACGGCAATAAATTTTAGCCAAGGAGGTGTGGGTATAACTATTACAAAACGTACAAATAGGGCAGATAGAATAAATATCAATAGAAATATAAAGGCAAAAGAAGTTCGAGTAATAGATCCTGACGGAAATCAGATTGGCGTAATTCCGACCTACAAAGCGATCGCTGTTGCCAATGATTTTGGCCTTGACTTGGTGGAAATTTCCCCGAATGCAAGCCCCCCTGTTTGTAAAATCATGGATTATGGTCGATACAAGTACGAAAGGACCAAGAAAAAACAGGAAGCAAAAAAGAAACAGACCACATTTCAGCTCAAAGAAATAAAGGTACGCCCAAAGACTGGTGACCATGACTTAAATACCAAGATCAATCATATTAAAAAATTCATTGCGAGAAAGGACAAGGTCAAAGTCACCGTCATTTTCAGGGGACGAGAAATTACGCTCACCCAGTTGGGCAACCAGTTGCTGGAAAAAGTTGTTGAGGAAACCGAAGAGATTGCAATAGTCGAACAGCCCCCCAAATTTGAAGGTCGCACAATGGTTATGGTCCTGGCACCGAAACCATGATCTTAATAATAACGATGCCCTGATACACCATTACCCAAGATATTAAAATTTTATAATTATTGACCGATCATTGGTAAATTGTTGATAAATTCGTAAAGCTTTTTTTACCTTTTTCGAAATGATCAACTCTTAAATATATTATTACGAAGATGGCGTGGGCTGGAATCCGACATGGTTCACGCCATCTATTTTTGAAATATCAGAAAGGAAAAAAGATGCCAAAAATAAAGACAAATAGAGCCGCCGCAAAGCGTTTCAAAAAAACAGGTACAGGAAAGTTTGTTTTCTCAAAATCACATGCAAGTCATATTTTGACAAAAAAAACCAGAAAACGTAAACGTGCTTTGAGGAAAAGTCAGATTATAGATAAAACCAACAGAAAAGCAATTAAGCTGCTACTTCCAAATGGGTAGCAGACCTGTGTAAAGGTTCAGGAGAAAATTTATGCGAATTAAAAGAGGTTATAAAGCAAGAAGGCGAAGAAAAAAGGTTTTAAAATTAGCCAAAGGGTATCGCGGCGGCCGAAGCAAATTATTTCGCACCGCGGCGGACGCTTTAGATAAGGCCCTCATGTTTGCTTACCGGGATCGAAGAGTTCGCAAGCGTGATTTTCGAAGGCTATGGATTGCCAGAATTAATGCCGCGGCACGCATGAATAATCTTTCTTACAGCAAATTCATTCACGGATTAAAGCTCGCCGGTGTCGTGTTGGACCGAAAGGTTTTGGCCGAGTTGGCAATATCGGACCCTTCTGGTTTTGGTCAAATTGCAAGTCTGGCCTCTGAACAATTATGATCATATCCCGGATCAGCCGATCATATGGATGCAAAACTTGAGGACGAATTTCCTAACCAAGAAACAGGTAGCGCCCAAATTGGAAAAAACAATTGAACAGATTCACCAAGATGCGCTGAAGGAACTCGAAGCTGCTTCCGATGCGGAAAGCATTAAGGCAATTTCTATCCGATACCTGGGACGAAAGGGCGCGGTAACACAATTTTTAAGGAACATTTCGAATCTTCCCGGTGAAATCCGGCCGGAAGCAGGGAAAAAGGCAAACGCAACTAAAAACCAGCTTGACGTTTTGTTCAAAGAAGCACTGACACAGCTGGAAACACCGTCTTGGGAAACCGACCGCCAAATAGATGTTTCACTTCCTGGAAGAGTGACACCGCGAGGCTCTTTACATCCGATCACCCAGATTACCCGGAAAATTTGTGATATTTTTGTACGACTGGGTTTTGACGTTGCCGAAGGTCCTGAAGTTGAAACCGATTATTACAACTTTGAAGCGCTGAACATTCCAAAAAATCATCCGGCAAGGGACATGCAGGATACTTTTTATATATCCAATAATATCGTTCTGAGAACCCATACCTCCCCGACACAGCCCCGGATAATGGAAAAGCAGAAACCTCCGGTAAGAATTATTGCGCCGGGAAAAGTCTATCGATGTGATTCCGATTTGACTCACACCCCCATGTTTCATCAGGTTGAAGGGCTTCTGGTTGATGGAAATGTGTCGTTCGGCGATCTTAAAGGTGTTTTGACCACATTTGTTCATCAAATGTTTGATCCCGAAACCAGTCTCAGATTTCGACCCAGTTTTTTCCCGTTTACCGAACCGAGTGCTGAAGTCGATATCCGATGCGTTATATGTAAAGGCAACGGCTGCAGGGTCTGTTCAAAAACCGGTTGGCTGGAAGTCCTCGGTTCCGGGATGGTTCATCCGGCCGTATTTGAAAACGTCGGATACGACACAACCCGTTATTCGGGCTTTGCTTTCGGCATGGGGGTTGAGCGAATTGCCATGCTGAAATACGGTATTGATGATATCCGAAAATATTTTGAAAATGATCTAAGATTTTTAAGGCAATTTTAACATGAAGGTCAGCGTAAGCTGGTTAAAAGAATACGTCAGCATTAACCTGAATATATATGATCTTGCCGACGCCCTCACCATGGCCGGGCTTGAAGTTGAAGCCGTTTCTGACCGATACGGCTATCTGGACAGCGTTCGTGTCGGCCGGATAGTCAAAGTTGATCCCCATCCAAATGCTGACAATTTAAAACTTTGTGACGTAGATATCGGTGGGAATATCCTCTCTGTTGTTTGTGGTGCGCCCAACGTCAAGCCGGACATGCTCGCGCCATTGGCCCTGCCGGGTACATTGTTCCCTAAAGGCATCGTTCTTGAAAAAAGCATCATCCGGGGGAAAGCTTCGGAGGGGATGCTTTGCAGCGAACTCGAATTGGGACTCGGCATCAATGGCCACGGTATCATGGAGCTGGGGAAAAACCTATCTGTGGGTGATTCACTCCATAAGGCCCTGGGACTGTCGGATCCTGTATTGGAAATCGACCTGACGCCCAACAGGTCGGACTGCCTCAGTATCATGGGAACAGCTCGCGAAATTGCCGCAATTCAACAAACAAAGGTGTTATATCCGGAAATTCGCCTGCCGGAATCAATTGACGACATTGCCAACCACACCTCCGTAACGATAGTGGCCCCCGACCTGTGTCCGAGATATGCCGCCAGCCTCGTTTTTGATATTACCGTTGGTTCATCTCCTTTCTGGCTCCAGGAGCGCTTGATTTCGGTTGGTTTGAAACCGATCAATAATATCGTGGATATTACAAATTTCGTTATGATGGAGACCGGCCAGCCGCTGCATGCCTTTGATTTCGATCATCTTGCCGAAAAGCGAATTGTGGTGCGAACCGCCGCTGAAGGAGAAACTTTTATCACGCTGGACAGGAAAGAACGCAGCCTTGACCCTGAAATGCTCATGATTTGCGATGGTGAAAAACCGGTTGCACTCGCAGGTGTCATGGGTGGCCTGAATTCGGAAATTGAAAACAGCACAACACGAATCCTGCTTGAAAGTGCCTATTTTGATCCGATTTCCATCCGAAAAACATCCAAAAAAACGGGACTGAATACCGATGCATCTCATCGGTTTGAGCGTGGTGTGGATCCCAACGGAACCATCATTGCCCTGAAACGGGCAACACAACTCATTGCCGAAATCGGCGGCGGCAAATGTGTGAAAGGTATTATTGATGAAAACCCGGTTCCTTTTTCGGAAAGGATAATCGATTTGAGCGTCCGGCGCTTAAATCGCCATCTGGGTACCCGGCTTGATTCGGACACCATAGAACACTATTTGAAATCGATTGAATTCGAGGTTGAAAAAATCGATACGGACAGACTGCGGATAAAACCACCCTCATGCAGGGTCGATATCACAAGATTTGAAGATATTACAGAAGAAATCGCCCGTCTGTTCGGTTACAATAACATCGAAACAACTTTTCCGATGATACCTGCTGAAGACCGTCACCCTGATAAGAAAATCGACGTGAGGGATCGAACAAAAATACTCATGACCGGTCTGGGGTTCAATGAAGCCATAAATTATAGTTTTATCAGCGAACATTCCTGCGACTATCTTGAACTGCCACACGATGACCCCAGAAGAAAAATGGTGACTATCCTGAACCCGATCTCTGAAGATCAGTCGGTAATGCGAACATCTCTCATCCCGGGCCTTCTTGAAACCATGAAGTATAATTTGTCGGTGCAAAATAAAAATCTTAAGCTTTTTGAGATTGGCCATGTTTTTTTTCACACAGGTCGAAAAGACGATCAGCCGGATGAAGTTGAAATTCTGGCGGGACTTTGGACAGGCCTCAGAATCGAGTCGGTCTGGTTTTCCAAGGAAATCCATTGTGATTTTTATGACGTAAAAGGCATCGTCGAAGAGCTTCTAAGAAATCTCGGAATTGTTAACATCCGTTTTACCCGTATGCCGTCGGAATCCTGTTTCTATACAAGACCCGGATTTACGGCACAGATTCTTGAAGGAAACGAACCGGTGGGCCTTGTGGGAGAGATACACCCAAACGTACTTCGCAATTACCAGCTGAAGCAAACCGCATTTATCTTTGAACTAAGCTTCGACCGGCTTGTTCAATCCATTCCGGACGTGAAATCCGCCCTCCCCCTTCCAAAGTATCCATCAACGTCAAGGGATATTACGCTTATCATTGACAATGATATTGAAACGTATAAAATTATACAAAGTGTAGAAATGCTCAATGAAGAACTGGTGGAGAACCTGCACTTGTTTGACGTTTTTAAAGGAGATCCGATTCCGAAAGGGAAAAAAAGTGTATCTTTCAGGATAACCTACAGATCTTCAAAAGAAACCCTGGAAGATAACAGCGTCAATCATATTCATAAAAACATTACATACCGGCTGATGAAAATGTTTGATGCAACCTTGCCGGCGGAATAGCCTTTTTCAGCGCATTCAGTCTTAATATATCCGTAATCTCTCATTAAGTTCCTGAAGGACGCTCACTGATAATAAAATGCAGAGCGATACGCCCTATCAAACAGAATTGCCGGATAAGCTTTACTTCAAGGTTGGAGAAGTCAGCTCCATTGTGGGTGTTCCGGCATATGTTTTAAGATTTTGGGAGTCCGAATTTAAAAAGATCAACCCCAAACGAACCCCTTCAGGGCAGAGATTGTACAGAAAAAGAGATGTTGAGCTGATACTATGGATCAAACACCTCCTGTACGAAAAAAAATTTACAATTGAAGGCGCCAAACAGCATTTAAAAAGCATGTCCTCTGAAAAAACGGAAAAGCTTTCCACCGATATTCTCGAAGAAATTTCCATAGAACTTCAAAAAATTCGAGATCTTTTAGCCTGACCGGCATCTCACCCTTACCTTTAAAATTATTATTGAAAAATATTGACAATGCATATCTTTTGTAATATTTTTCCTTTCTAAACGGGCGGGCATAACTCAGTGGTAGAGTACAAGCTTCCCAAGCTTGGAGTCGCGAGTTCAAATCTCGTTGCCCGCTCCAATGAAGGTCGCCGTATTCATGATATAGGTTGGAGACCTTTGAAAAAAATTTTTGCTTTTTTGAAATTAAACAAAAAAGGCAAGGCGCATTTTTAATTCGCTTGGGACGAATTAAATTCGAGCCTATAAGCTTGATAAATGCAAATTTTTCAAAGGTATCGGTACTGAGCGTAGTTTTGGACTATGGTATTGATTTAATTTTTCTCTCATGGGTAATTAAATGAACAGGTAAAGTTTTTCGATCCACTAAAAGATCTACCTGTATGAGAAAAACGGGCGACAGCCCGTTTTTGCTTTTTTTGGAACACGAGTCAAAAGACCATTGAAAATAAATAAAAGAAACCAAAGTACCAAAATACAAAAAGATAAATACAAAAAACAAAAAACCTGGTCGCCGGATAATATCAAAAAAACGATCTCCAAGATCAGGGATTTATTAGATCCGCTGTGCACGGCCGAAGGGATGGAGCTGGTTCACCTTGAGTGTCAACGTGAGACCGGGGGCAGGATCCTCCGTCTTTATATCGACAGAACCGGGGGTGTGACCCTGGATGATTGCATACACATCAGTCGCCAGTCGAGTGATGTGTTGGACGTATATCTTGAAGACACCGGGCCATATAACCTGGAAGTCTCATCGCCGGGACAGAATCGACCCCTGGGGAAAAAACTTGACTTTGAAAGATTCAAAGGAAGTTTGGTAAATATCAGGACCATGCAACCTGTTGAAGGCAAAAAGAAATTCAAAGGTATCCTTTTGGGCATATCGGAAGACATGGTAAAATTATCGATGCATGATCAAGTTGTTGCCATTCCGTATCATGAAATTGAAATGGCCCGGCTTGTCGGTAGTGCTCCTCAATAACGAAAAGGGCGATATATCATAAAAAAATTAATAGTGGAGAAAACGGATGTTTATATCTGATATAAAACGCGTCGTCGAACAGGTTAGTCGAGATAAGGGTATTGATCGAGAGATTCTCATCAGGGCGCTCGAGGAAGCTTTGATTTCTGCTGCAAGAAAAAAATTTGGCGGCAATGTCGATATCGAAGTCCAATACAATGAATCGACCGGTGAAATAGAGGTCTTCCAGTTTAAAGAGGTTGCCGAAGTCGTCACGGAGCCTGACTTACAAATCAGCCTTGAAGAAGGACGCAAGCTGGATCCGGAATGTGAAATCGGTGATAGCCTCGGAACAAAAATGGATGCTACGACCTTCGGCCGCATCGCTGCTCAGTCCGCCAAGCAGGTTATGATACAGAAAATGAAAGATGCGGAAAGAGATGCCGTCTATTCCAGTTTTATTGACCGAAAAGGTGAAATAATCAACGGAATTGTTCAGCGCTTTGATCGGAATGATATTATTGTCAATCTTGGGCAGACAGAAGCAATCCTGCCGGTGCGGGAGCAGATTCCAAAGGAATCTTACCGGCGCGGCGACCGTATTAGAGCATATATCATTGATGTTCTTTACGACACACGCGGTCCGCAGATTGTTCTTTCAAGAACGCATCCTGACTTTCTGGTTGCCCTTTTCAAAACAGAAGTGCCCGAAATAAATGAGGGTATCGTCTCCATCATCGGAGCGACCCGTGAACCCGGCATACGGGCAAAATTTGCAGTAACCTCAAACGACTCTGATATAGATCCGGTTGGCGCCTGTGTCGGGATGAAAGGCAGCCGAGTACAAAATGTTGTCCAGGAACTCAGAGGTGAAAAAATAGATATTATCCCCTGGCACATCGATCCTGCAAAATTTGTGTGCAATGCGCTTGCACCCGCGGAAATTTCAAGGGTTATCATTGATGAGGAAAATCGTTCCATGGAGGTGATTGTTCCAGATGAATTCCTTTCAATCGCCATCGGTAAAAAAGGACAGAATGTACGGCTGGCTTCAAAATTGACCAAATGGCACCTTGATGTCATTAGTGAAACCCGTTACAGCGAAGCCATGCAAGACGGATATGACTCTCTTGTATCGTTACCGGATGTTGGGATCAGTCTGGCGGATGCATTGTATGAAAAAGGTTTTTTTTCAGCAGATGAACTCAGCAGGGCCTCCATAGAAGATTTAATCCAGATAAGAGATGTTACTAAAGAAAAAGCCATACAACTTATTGAAGCTGCCAGGGAGTATCTATTAAGCAAAGATAAAGCCGATGAATCATCAAAAGAAGCTCTGTCCGAGAGGGCAAATAATGACGATGAGATTTCAGATGCTTCCGATTCGCTCAACGCCGGTGAAGACCTTGTGGGAGATAGTAACGATGTGGGCAACCAAAAAGTAGAATCGGAAAACGGGACAACAGATTCTGCTGATCCCCAACAATAACCATAAGTGCAAAGAAATCAAACGTCGGAAATATGATAAACTCGAATAAAAAAATCTGTTTGAAGTTGATAACCCATCTAAGTGATGATGAATCTTCGATGTAATAAAAAATAAACCAACTCATAAAATAGCCTTTTAAAAAAGCTAAGGGGGATGGATGGCAAAGATCAGAATATATGAACTTGCCAGGGATCTTAATATGACGAATAAAACGCTGCTCGAAAAAATACAGGACATGGATATTGACGCAAAAAGTCATATGAGCGCCTTGGATGATGAAACAGCTGACAGTATTAAAAAGAAGCTTCTCGGTATGCCGGAAAAAGAAGTTGAAGAAATACGTATTAAACCGTCAATCATCCGAAGACGTAAAAAACTTGTGCCGGAAGCACCGGTTAAAATAGAGATAAGTGCTGAGCCGGAATTGCGTCCCGAGAAGATTGAAGCTGTGGAACAAACATCTGAACAAGTTCTTGAAGAAAAGGAACTCCCCCCTGAAAAAGAACCGGAAACACCCATAAAGGAAGAGATCCCTGAGGTATCGGTTGTGGAGCAAAAAGCTGTGAAAGAGGCAGAAGCTGTTGATGAAAGCATTGCACGACCCCCTGTTGAAAAAGTGGTACCCGAAGCCAAAAAGCCGATTGAACCAAAACCTGAAACACCCGTTGCTCTAAAAAAATTAAAATCTAAAAAAGTAACAAAGAAACGGAAAAAAGATACGCCGGCAAAGATAATAAAACTGCCTTCAACACTTCCCCTTGAGAAAAAAGCGCCCGATATCGAAAAGGACAAGGCTATTGAATTTGAAGCGAAAGTTACAGAACCGCCTGAAGAGCCATCGACCTCGGAAGAGCAGCCGATAAAAGAAAAAAAGAAACAAAAGAAAAAATGGACAAAAAAATCCGATGAAGCCGTTACGGACAAGAAGTTTTTCAAAAAGAAAATCTCCTTCCTCAAAAAAGAGGTTGTTGAAGGCGCGGATCTTTACGCCAAAGGATATCGGGGTCGAAAAGGGCGAAAGGCTGCCAAAGGAAAGGCGACGCCCGTCACACAAAAGCCGTTGATTACTGTACCCAAAGCCATTAAGCGCAGAATAAAAATCGACGAAGCCATTGCCCTGTCCGACCTGGCGAAACGTATGGGGATTAAAGCCAATGAAATGATAAAGAAATTGATGGATTTGGGTGTTTTGGCGACGGTTAACCAAGTGATAGACTTCGATACCGCTGTTCTCGTTGCCGCAGAATTTGACTATGAACTTGAAAAAGCCTCCTTTGAGGAAGAGACTGTTCTAAAGGTACAAAAGGATGATCCGGATAAGCTCATTTCAAGGCCCCCTGTTGTTACCATAATGGGACATGTTGATCATGGAAAAACATCTCTTCTTGATGTGATTCGGAAAACCAAAGTTACGGAAAACGAAGCCGGGGGGATCACACAACATATCGGAGCCTATAATGTAGCCACAGATAGGGGACAAATCGTCTTTTTGGATACTCCAGGCCATGAAGCTTTTACTGAAATGCGTTCCCGAGGTGCCAAGATTACTGATTTGGTTATTCTTGTTGTTGCGGCGGACGACGGTGTTATGCCTCAAACCATTGAGGCAATAAACCACTCCAAGGCCGCAAAAGTCCCGATCATCGTTGCCATAAATAAAATGGACAGGCCGGATGCAGACCCTGATCGAGTTCAGCGGGAGCTCTCAGATGTCGGAATTGTACCTGAAGATTGGGGCGGCGATACCATCTTTGTGCGGGTCTCCGCAAAGGAGAATCGTGGAATAGATGATTTGCTTGAAATGATTCTTTTACAGGCGGAACTGTTAGAGCTTAAAGCCAATCCGGAGAAACTCGCCATGGGACATGTCGTTGAGGCAAAGCTGGATTCCGGCAGAGGCCCCGTTGCAACGGTTTTGGTCAAAGAAGGGACTTTGAAAATTCACGATCCGGTGGTCTGCGGTGTACACTACGGCAAAGTTCGTGCGTTACTGAACGATAGGGGGCGACATGTAACATCTGCAGGCCCCTCGATTCCGGTTGAAATTATCGGCCTTTCAGGTGTTCCCAATGCAGGAGACGAACTGGTTGCATTATCGGACGAGAAGGATGCAAAACAGGTTAGCTCGCATCGAATTCAGAAGCAACGATCAAAAGAACTTTCTAAAACCAGCAGGTTAAGCCTGGAAAAACTCTATGAACAGATGCAGGAAAACGAGGTTAAAGATCTGAACCTCATTATAAAAGCCGACGTTCACGGTTCCATCGAAGCGCTTACAGATGCTCTAACCAAGCTTTCCAACGAGGAAGTCAGGATCAACGTCGTCCACTCGGCTACGGGAGCCCTGAATGAATCGGACATCTCTCTTGCCGCAGTGTCGGATGCTATAATTATAGGCTTTAACGTGCGTCCCAGTTCCAAAATTCAGGCATTTGCTCATGAAGAAGATGTAGATATGCGGTTCTACAACATTATTTACAATGTCATCCAAGATATCAAGAATGCCATTGTCGGAATGATGGCATCAACTTTTGAAGAACGAATTCTGGGCAAGGCTGAAGTGAGAGAAGTGTTCCATGTTCCAAAGATCGGTGCCATTGCAGGCTGTTATGTAATCGAGGGTAAAATTGAACGGGGCCAGCTTGCACGCGTCCTTAGAGATTGGGTTGTAACCTATGAGGGTAAGATCGCTTCCCTTCGCCATTTTAAAGACGATGTAAAAGAAGTCCAAAGCGGTTATGAATGTGGAATTAACATTCAAAATTATAATGATATCAAGCTTGGCGACATTATTGAATGCTACTACGTTGAAGAAATCAGACCTGAATTTAAATAATCGATGCTTTTGTCTTTTCATTTATCAGGTATTTTTTTAATTGTAAGTTTTGAACATTTTGTGGCAATCTGCTTCAAAACAAAAGCAGTGGGAGCCGCGGAAAGTCAAGTGCGTTTCGGTAAAAGATTCAACAATTACTCACCGGAAGGTTTCGAAGTGACATATTGTCATTTTTTTCGACTGTCCGGGGCAAACAACACGGGCTTCAGAATAAGCGCCGATCATTCTCGAAGTTGATGAGCGAATCATGGTTGCCGGTTTAGGGATTGTCACATTCAGGCTTCAAGATTGCCATTCTCTGAAAGCCAAAAGGAAAATTGTAAAGTCAATCATCGGCCAATTGCGCAATAATTTTAATGTCTCGGTTGCGGAAATCGGTTCGAACGATATACACCAGCGGGCAATGATCGGCTTTGCCCTGGTTGGAAACGATCGTGCAGTAATAAATTCCAAGATAGACAAAATATTTAACCTGGTCGACGAACTGAATCTGGCTGAGGTCATCGGCAGTGAGATGGAGATCATCAATATATGAAACCCCTTGCACGTTCTGACAGAGTCGGCTGTCAAATACAGAAAGTGTTGTCGGATTTGCTCCTGAAAAGAGTTAAAGATCCCCGTCTTAAAACCGTCACAATTACAGGTGTTAAAATGGCGAGGGATTTAAAACTGGCACGAATATACTTTATTACGTCCGGCGGCAAGAAAAACATGGAAGCGGCTGTTGAAGGATTCAAGAGCGCGTTTGGGTATGTTAAACGTAAGCTCGCGGCTCAGTTAGGATTACGCTATATGCCGGAGCTTAGATTTTTTTACGATGAATCTTTTGAATACGGTGAACATATCGATAAAATTTTAGACCGCATTCATGATGAACACGACATAACTCAAAATAATAATACAGGATCTTTTAATACTTGAGGCGTCTGGGAGCCTTAATTGTAAAAACGTATTTTCATTTTTTTTAAATCAATATAATCTGAAGGCCATGAAAGAAGATAATGGATTCTATAATACGTCAACTAAAAAAAAGTGACCATATCTTGATAGCGACGCACACCCACCCTGATGGTGATGCAATCGGATCTCTGATCGCTTTAGGGCTTTCTCTAAAGGCGTTAAATAAAAACATAACCTTATATAACGAAAGCCCCATTCCGGCAGTATATCGGTTTCTGCCGGAAGTTCATCTTGTCGTAAATAAAATTGGCAAGACAAATTACGATACAGCCGTTATTCTGGATTGCGGCGATTTGAACCGGATTGGAGAGGCCGTATCGATCGTGAGTCGGATACCGGTAATTGTAAACATCGATCACCATGTTACAAATACCCATTTCGGCCATTTTCAACTTATAGACACGTCTGCATGTGCCACATCCGAGATCGTATACCGGCTGATTAAACAGATGGCCGTTCCTTTGAATAAAGCCATTGCCACCGCAATATACACCGGGGTTTTGGCCGATACAGGTTCATTTCGTTTTTCAAATACAAACAGGGCTGCGTTTGCAATTTGTCAGGAAATGGTGGAATTGGGCGTCCATCCACACGATATCTCTCAGCATGTATACGGTACATATTCTCTGGGTCGTATTAAACTTCTTAACCGTGCCCTTGATTCTATTGAAATTTCAGCCAACGGGAAGTTGTCCATCATGATATTGACCAAAGACATGTTCGTTGAAACACACACGCAGCCGGAAGATGTAGACGGCCTTATCAACTACGCAAAACGTATAGAGGATGTCAGGGTTGCAGCACTTATACAGGAGCATTACAACGGTACCGAACAATCCAGAAATTCTAACAAATTTCATGTCAGTCTTCGTTCCGACGGGTCGGTTGATGTGGCTGCAATTGCATCTTTGTTTGGTGGAGGCGGTCACTCCAGTGCTGCCGGATTCAATATTGAGTCGACGCTTTCGGATATAAAAGTAAAGATTTTTAGCCTGGCTGATAAAATATAATCTAAGATATGCAGTGTGAAATCAGCGGGATTCTGATTGTTGATAAATCCGCAGGGATAAGCTCCGCCAAAGTGGTCGCCCGTGTTAAGAAATTGCTTAAAGCAAGAAAAGCAGGGCACACCGGAACACTTGATCCCTTTGCAACAGGTGTGCTGGTATGCTGTATCAATCGTGCAACAAAGCTTTCAAGATTTTTTTTGCATGGAGAAAAAAAATACGAAGCCATCCTTCACCTTGGCATTGAAACAGATACACAGGATTCAACCGGAAAGGTTACAAACACATATAATAATATTGAATTTTCTGAAAAAACAATAAGATCGGTATTTAAGCAGTTTGAGGGAACGATAACCCAACTTCCGCCGGTGTATTCGGCCTTAAAATATAAGGGGATTCCGCTTTATAAGCATGCACGGCAAAATAAACCTGTCCAGAAGCCGGCAAGACGGGTGTCCATCTTATCCCTTGAGATACTTGAAATCAATCTGCCGACAATACGCTTTGAGGTCTCCTGTTCAGCAGGGACATATATTAGAACTCTGTGTGCGGATATCGGCGAAGCCCTTGGGTGTGGGGGCCACCTAAAAGAATTGAGAAGAACCGAAAGCAGCGGATTCACAATTAAGGACGCTGCTACATTGGAAGAGCTTGAAAAGTCGGCCTTGAGTGAAGATTTGTCAGACCGGATTATAAGCATGTCAAACGCACTTAAAGATATGCCCGAACATGTTGCAGACAAAACCTTAGCCCAAAAAATAATGCACGGCAACATCATGACAAAAAATGATTTTCTTCCCGAAAAGGGAAATCTTGAGGAGGGCTTTATCAAAATCGTTGATGCCGATAACAGTCTTATTGCAATATTAAAATATAACAACGATAATAATACATACGAATATTTTTGTGTCTTTGATCGTTAATGGTTTTGGATAAAACCTATTTTCTAAAGAAGGAGGCGAATAAAATTGGTCTTAACATCGAACGAGAAAAAAAATTTGATTGAGCAGTTTAAATTGCACGAAAATGACACCGGTTCTCCAGAGGTACAGATTGGCCTTCTAACGCATCGAATTACTTATCTTACAGAGCACCTTAAAGTGCATAAAAAAGATCACCATTCAAGAAGAGGACTTTTAATTTTAGTCGGTAGAAGGCGCAGGCTTTTAAATTACGTGAAAAATAAAGACGTAAAACGATATCGTTCAATCATCAATACCCTTGGTCTGAGAAGATAATGACCAAAACGGAACCGATGCTGCTCTAAATTAATCGATCTAATACCGTCACGCAGATGATTTTAATCTTGGATCAATGGCAAAACACAGTATTTTTTTATCGAAACAAAATTTGACCATAAAGTGACACTACGATCGAAGGTTTGAAGCTGCTTGGCTTTAAGGAGACAGCCATGGAAACTTTGTTCAAAACAGAAATCGGAGGAAAAACTCTGAGTATCGAGAGCGGCAAACTCGCCAAACAGGCATCCGGTTCAGTTGTGGTTCGTTATGGAGACACCATTGTACTTGTTGCCGTTGTTTCTTCTGCTGAAGAACGCCCGGCGGACTTTTTGCCGCTAACCGTCGAATACCAAGAAAAAGGTTATGCCGCGGGACGGATACCCGGAAACTATTTCAGACGTGAAATCGGCCGGCCCAGTGAAAAAGAAACCCTGACCTCCCGCCTTATCGACCGTCCCATTCGACCGCTCTTTCCAAAAGAATATCGCTACGAAACCCAAATTATCGCTACCGTACTTTCCATGGATCAGGAGAACGATCCGGATATTTTGGCGATGATAGGGGCATCTGCCGCACTTGAAATATCAGACGTCCCCTTTTCCGGGCCTATTGCATGCGTCCGTGTCGGCCGGATAAACGGTCAACTTAAAATCAATCCGACCGTCGACGAATATGAAATTTCCGACATCAACATTATTGTCGCCGGATCGAAAACCGGCGTGGTAATGGTTGAAGGCGGAGGTAATATTGTCAGCGAATCAGATATGCTGGAGGCCATCTTTTTCGGCCATCAGGCCATGCAGCCGATTATCGATATGCAGCTGAAACTCAAAGATATCCATGGTGTGCCGAAGCGACCGTTTGCACCGCTTGAAAGGGATTCCGAACTGGTCAACAAGATTGAGACCATGGCGTCTTCGAAAATATATGAAACCCTGGCGATAACCGGAAAAGCCAAGCGCACCGCCGCATTCCGCAGTGTAAAATCGGACATGTTCAAAGAATTGGGAGAAGCCTATGCGGACCGGAAGGATGAAGTAAATGCGATATTTAGTGACTTGCTGAGAAAAATCAGCAGGGATATCATCCTCAAAGAAAGACGCCGTATTGACAACAGAAAATTTGATGAAATAAGGCCCATTACTTGCGATATTGACATACTGCCCAGACCTCACGGCAGCGCTCTCTTTACACGGGGTGAAACCCAGGTGCTCGGGGTAGTGACCCTTGGATCGGGTCAGGACGAGCAACGGGTCGAAACTTTAATCGGAGAAGAACAGAGACCCTTTATTCTCCATTATAATTTCCCGCCCTTTTCAGTGGGAGAAGTCAGACGTATCGGCGGACCGAGCCGAAGAGATATCGGCCATGGCGGGCTGTCAACCAGAGCCATTGAGAAAGTCCTGCCCTCAAAGGAAGAATTTGATTACACCATCCGGGTTGTCTCGGAGGTCCTGGAATCCAACGGCTCTTCATCCATGGGTACCGTATGTTCGGGCATTCTGGCACTTATGGACGGCGGTGTTCCCATCAAAGCCCCGGTTTCGGGTATTGCTATGGGACTTGTTAAGGAAGGAGACGACGTCGTCATCCTTTCTGATATTTTAGGGGATGAAGATCACACGGGAGATATGGACTTTAAGGTTGCCGGCACAAAGGATGGCATCACCGCACTCCAGATGGACATCAAAATTCTTGAACTTTCCAAAGAGATTATGGGGAAAGCACTTGATCAGGCCCGCACCGGCCGGCTTTTTATCCTTGAAAAAATGATGGAGGCCATTAAGGTACCTCGCGAGCAAATCTCCCCTTATGCGCCCAAAATAATCATCATCAAGATTAATCCGGATAAAATCCGTGAAATCATCGGTCCCGGCGGTAAAATCATCAGAGCGATCCAGGCTGAGACCAACACCAAGATCGAAATAGATGATTTGGGTGTCGTCAAAATCGCTGCTTTTTCCCAAGAAGAAGGCGATGCCGCGGTAAACATGGTCAATGAAATTGTAAAGGAACCCGAAGTCGGAAAGATCTATGACGGAACAGTGGTCAAGATCATGGACTTCGGCGCTTTTGTTCAGATAATGCCCAATGTTGACGGCCTTGTACATATCTCACAACTTGCCTCACGCCGTGTAAATAAGGTGACGGATATTGTTAAGGAAGGGGATCAGATTAAAGTCAAGGTCCTTGAAATCAGTAAAGACGGAAAAATCCGCCTGAGTTATAAAGCCGCCATGGAAGAAAAGGGATAGACTCGGAGATGGGTCACAAAGTGAAGAAAACCATCCTGAAAAACGGCGTCAGAATCATCACCCGAAATATGCCGCATCTTCATTCCGTATCCATGGGAGTATGGGTAAATGCGGGTGCCCGCGATGAATCGTCTACCGAAAGCGGCCTTTCCCATTTTATCGAACACATGATTTTTAAAGGGACTGAAAAGCGGACGGCTTTTCAGATTGCAAAGGAGTTTGATGCCATCGGCGGCCAAACAAATGCATTTACGAGTACAGAGAATACCTGCTATCATGCAAAAGTAATGCGCACCCACTTGGAGACCATGGTCGATATCCTGTCGGATATTTTTTTAAACTCCATATTCGATGAAAAAGAAGTTGAAAATGAGCGTGCGGTTATTCTTCAGGAGATCGGGATGGCCGAAGACAGCCCGGATGACTATATTCACATCCTTTCCGGAATGAATTTCTGGGGTGAGAATTCTTTGGGCCGCCCCGTTCTCGGATCCCGCGAAAATATACTCAAATATGATTCAAATACCCTAAAAGCATTTTTCCATCGCTTCTATCAACCCGAGCGTATCGTCATTTCGGTTGCAGGCAACCTGGAACACAATCATTTTGTCGATATTGCCGGCCCGCTCTTCGAATCGATTCGGCCGGGTGACGGTTTCCCAAACCGAATCACACCTGATGAACACTGCAAGATTGACGTACACTACAAGGACTTGGAGCAGGTTCATATCTGTTTGGGAACCAAAGGTATGTCCATAACCGACCCGCGACGATATGCCCTCTCGCTCCTGAACACGATCCTGGGCGGGAACATGAGTTCCAGACTGTTCCAAGAAATTCGTGAGAAAAGAGGGCTTGCCTATTCCGTCTATTCTTTTATATCCTCTTTTGTCGATACAGGCATGTTTGGAACTTATGCAGGTGTAAGCCATAAAAATACCTACCAATCTATAGAACTCATCCTTAAAGAAATCTTTAGAATCAAAGAAGCCCGCGTCGATCCCGGTGAACTGCGTTATGCAAAAGAATATACAAAAGGCAGTCTCATGCTGGCATCCGAAAGTAACGACAACCAAATGGTTCGTATGGCACAGAATGAGACTCACTATGGACGTTTTGTCCCTTTGAAAGAAATTGTTGATAAAATCGAAGCGGTAACCGAAGCGGATATCCAAAACCTGGCTGAAAGTCTTTTTCAGAAAAACCGGTTTGCCCTGACCCTATTGGGGCCTGTCGCCGATAAACATGTATTTAATGATATTTTGTCTCAGTGATTTATGGATCTGCCCCCTGTTATAAAATTCCTTCGTCTAAGACCCGAGTCGGATTCAGATATCCCTTTACCCAGGTATATGACGCCCAAGGCTGCCGGAATGGACATATGTGCCGCCGTTGAAAATGACCTGGTACTGGAAAAAGGTGCGGTTGCCCTGATACCCACGGGTTTTGCGGTGGCTATTCCTGAGGGTTTTGAAATACAGATTCGCCCCAGGAGCGGATTGGCGATAAACCATAGCTTGGCGATTATCAACTCACCCGGAACCATTGATGCCGACTATCGCGGGGAGATAAAGATCGGGATGATCAACCTGGGCGACCGGAAATATACCTTTCACCGGGGGGACAGGATTGCACAGATGGTTGTCAAAAAGGTTTATCAGGCCAAATTGGAAGTTGTCGAACAACTCGACGAAACCCACAGAAATACCGGCGGATTCGGCCATACGGGACGCTAACATGAAGCGGCAGTTCTTATCGGAAACACCTCAAACAAGATCCGAAGCACCGGATTACAATCTGACGGTATGCATGTTGGCCAGCGGCAGCAAAGGAAATGCCATATTTGTTTCCAGCGGTTCCACTTCAATCCTTATCGATGCCGGTCTTTCCGGCATCGAAATCGAACGCCGGTTGAAATCAAGGGGGCTTGATCCGAAAAACATTGATGCGATCCTGGTATCTCATGAGCATTCCGATCATATCCAGGGAGTCGGCATCCTTTCGCGCCGTTATAACCTCCCAATATATATGAACATAAAGACACAAAAAGCCGCCGTCTCCCAACTCGGAAACCTTCATGATTTTAAAAAATTTGAGTGCGGATCAATGTTCACAATCAATGACCTGGCCATCCATCCATTTGCCATATCCCATGATGCCGAAGATCCGACAGGTTTCACCATCCATCAGGACGGAATAAAAATCGGAATTGCAACTGATCTGGGTATCGCGACATCCATGGTAAAGGAGCATCTTAAAGACTGCACGATGTTGATCCTTGAAGCAAACCATGATGAGGAGATGCTGATTAACGGTCCCTATCCGTGGCCCATAAAACAACGGATCAAAAGCAGAATCGGTCACCTGTCCAATGCGGCATCTAAAACCCTCTTACATGAAATTCAGCATGACCAACTGAAATATGTCGTGCTTGCTCACCTCAGTGAAACAAACAATACGCCCCAAAAAGCCGTCAATGAAGTCAGACAGGCCCTGACCCGCTGCAAACCCCGCCTTGATGTTGCATCACAGGATACGTGCGGAGTGCTATTGCACCTTTGACAATTAAGCTATAGCTGAAACTCGAGTTTAAACAACGCAGATAATGAATTGGAGGAGTTATGCTCATGGATTTTATCAAAATATTGATTGTACCCCAAATCCAAAGAATAACCAATTTTTCGGAAAAACAAATGATCCGCATTCCAACTTAAACCGATGGATGTGTCCAGTCTCTCATTATCCAAGCTTCGATCCGTATTCCTCGTTTGAGAATATTTACCCCGTAAAGACAGATCAGCTACATCGAAGATTCGACAATAATTAATGGAGAGTGAGGCAGAGGGATTTTTTTCGCGTTCTCCATATCGAAGATATCGATTTTCGCCTAAACTTAATGTTGGGATAATGGTGAGATCGGATGCGAGGCGGATAGAGGAACTGATTCCATGCCGGAAAATTTCGGTTTCTTTGTCTGGATTAAATTGGTCGTGGCGAAAAGAATAGCTTGAGAAAGCTGTAACGTCAAATGCGTTGCCGCCATCGTATTGCAAAGAACTGTTATAGATTTCTTTCTGTTTCCTTTGATATTCGGGACCCTGTGACTCGAAAGTATCCTCGGATTCCTCCCTGGAATGAGAAAAAGAGAAACAAATGGGCAAAAGATCCATCTTGTATTTCATTTCAAGGCCGTATTTATGGGCGAGCATCCGAGGGAGCATGGGATCGCGATCAACGTTGTCAAAAAACCTCGAGAAAAAAGTTTTTAAGCCAATGGACCTGATTTTTTTTTCTCCCCAAATCTCCACTCCCTCCTGATCGTTTTCTAAATCAACTTTTGTTTTAGTTTCCGTGTTCTTCTTATAACGGTTAATATAGTCCAAATTTTTCCCCACATACCGGTATTCCAAACCATAGTTAAAGTCATTCAACTTTTGTTCTAACCGAACAATCTCAAACCGATTATCAGATTTATTGGAAGCTGAACTTGATGAAAAAAAGGGTTTATCAATTTCGGAATTTATATTTTGAAAAATATCGATTTCCGGCTTAAACGTTCCCAAAAAATCGGCTTTTACTTGAAATTTTAACAGCGTACCACTTGGCCCGTCATGAATTTTCAGCGGTTGTTCCGAAGAGTGTTTGACAGAAAGATCTGGAAGATTAATTCGCGTATTTTTTACGGTGGTTTGTTTTTGAACCTGATTTTCGGAAAGTTTCGCTGCTTTTGCAGCTTTGACAGGAAGGGAAAAGCAAGGATTCCAACACAAGTTAATGAAAACAGGGATAAGCCATAGCAAACGAAAGCGAACTGCGAAAAACCCTTTTTTTATGCGGATGAAAAGCCGTATCATTGTTAGGTGTCAAAGTATTTTTGCATAATATCCTGGTTATTTCATTACAACAGATTTCAAATATAAATGATGTGCGAAGCCAAATTCATCTTGCACTTGAGTTACTCCCTGCAAAAGTCATGCAAAATTAATTTTTCCACTTTGATCTATTATAAATTAGATACATATCAGATAGTTAACTTAAACACACTATTATAATACCGCAAATAGTGTGACAATTTTTGATCATTTAGGTGCCAATTTTTCGTACAAGCTTATACGCTTTAGGAACAGTCTATCCTTTTGAAAGAAAATTCAGGAAAGTCCCCCTTTCTCTATCCTGTACAAGGTAACTCCGCCTTGTTTCACTGTGTTTTATAACAACATTTTTGACAGAATATTTTTTAATCATATCTTAGACTTGTGCCTTATCAGTGTCAAGCTAAATTATATATAATTTAGCTGAATTAAAATATATTATGGTTTATTAGCTTAAATTACTACATCAATTGAATTGATGACATCGCTTTAAGAAAGAAAATGTTGTGAAAGGTCTACGTCCGTGCTAAGCGTGCATCGGCCAAGCACGCTCTGTACGAAGGTTCCACAGTATTACCGGGTGAACTCATCGCCATTGGACGGCAAGCCATCTCAAAAAAGAAACATAATAAAAAGGAAGACATGATGGCAGAATATGACTGGAGACCGGAACAGGCCGAAAAATCGCTGATTCGCATTCTTCCCGAAGTTGAAAAGACTTTTGCCGATAAGCTTGGGCAGGAACCCCATGAATGGAATAAATTTAAAAACCGACTCCATAGAGAATGGGAACGCCTGTTTATCTATCTGCATCAGTTGTACGGATGGCAGTATGATTTTTTTCATACACTCCAACGGATTTTGAATACTCTGGTTCAATGCTGGCTGGAACGGCCTGCCGAACTTAAATTGCTGGATGAGAAACGGGAAGCCGAACCTTACTGGTTTTTGTCCGAAAAAGTGGTGGGCGGGGTATTATATGTAGATCTTTTCAGCGACAATCTTGCCAAACTGGATGATCACATTCCCTATTTCAAAAAACTCGGTCTAAACTATCTGCATCTGATGCCGTTGTTTGCCGTTCCCAAAGGGGATAACGACGGCGGCTATGCCGTCAGCGACTATCGGGCCATCAACCCGGATATCGGCACCATGGAGGAGCTTTTCAAATTGACGGCTGCACTTCGTGATCAAGGGATCAGCCTCGTGCTGGATTTCGTGTTCAACCATACATCCGATGAGCATATTTGGGCCCAAAAAGCCAAATCCGGGGATCCGGATTTTATGGCCTATTACTATACCTTTGCCAGTCGTGAGCTGCCGGATCAGTTCCAAAAGTATCTCAGGGAAATATTCCCCACCATAAAAAAGGGAAGCTTTACCTGGTGCCAAGAGATGAAACGATGGGTTTGGACGACGTTCAACAGCTTTCAGTGGGATCTGAATTACACAAATCCGAACGTGTTTTGTGCCATGGCCGAAGAGATGCTTTTTCTGGCCAATCAAGGGGTTGAAGTGCTGCGCCTGGATGCCGTGGCCTTTATATGGAAAAAACTCGGCACCAATTGCGAAAATCAACCGGAAGCGCATACGATCATCCGGGCCTTTAATGCCGTAGCGAAAATCGTCGCGCCGTGTTTGCTGTTTAAGTCGGAAGCCATTGTCCATCCGGATGAAGTGATCCGATACATTCACCCCGATGAATGTCAGTTGTCCTACAATCCATTGCTCATGGCGCTGTTGTGGGAAGCGCTGGCAACCCGGGAGACAAAGCTGCTTGAGTATTCCATGAGAAATCGCTATCCCACGCCGGCCGGATGCACATGGGTAAACTTTATTCGCTGTCATGATGACATCGGATGGACCTTTGACGATCAAGACGCACGAAACGTCGGCATTGATCCTGTGGGCCATCGCAAGTTTCTAAACAAATTCTACACCGGCGATTATCCCGGTTCTTTTGCAAAAGGCGTTCCTTTTCAATTCAATGCGGATACCGGCGATGTTCGGATTTCCGGGACATTTTCATCCCTGGCAGGACTGGAAGATGCCATTTTGAAACAAGACGGCGAATTGATCGAACAGGCCGTCCGGCGGATCAATCTCCTCAGGAGCATTATGGTAGGTATCGGCGGTATTCCACTGTTATATATCGGGGATGAATGGGGGATGCTGAACGATTATACGTACCTAACCGACCCGACAATCGTCAATGACAGCCGATGGGTCCATCGCTCAAAAAAACGATGGAATGCCCGGGAAGATCTAAACGATCAGGATACACTGGAGTGGCGCTTTTTCCACGAAATGGTCGAACTGTTCAATTTGCGCAAAAAATTGCCCGCTCTTCAAAACGGAGGGATGGAAGTCATTCATACCGGAAACCCTCACCTGTTCGGGTATATTCGGGCGTTCAACGAGCAGAAAATACTGATCATCAATAACTTTTCGGAAGAGCCGAAGAAGATGGATGCCGTTCATCTGAACGCCTGCGGTATAAAAGGCGATGTCATTAATTTAATGAACAATGACGTTCTTTCTTCAGGAAAAGACCTTGTGTTGAACGGCCATCAATCGGTTTGGCTGGATATCTCTTAGTACATGTATTCGTAAATACGGTTACGTATTTATGATGAAGTTAGAGGTGAGCTAAAGTTTAAAGTGAGCTAAAGTTAAGGAATTCTGTCAATTATATAAATTCACCGGAGCGAAGCGACTCAATAACTTTAGGCACTTTAGATCACTTCAAACTTCAAACTTTTAGCCTTCAGCTTATATGGGCTAGTGACCAGATAAAAATACGTTATCGTAATTATAAATTAGAGCACTTAGTCCTCCATGTATTGGCCAAGCACATTCTGCCGAACGTCCCCATCTGCCTTTATATCTTTGAGTTTACACGTATATTTTTTTTGGTTGATGGAGGTAAACTTAAAATGTAAATGGGGCTTTTACCTTTTGGCAGCACGCCACACTCCCTGTAACAAAGGGCACCGTCGCTAAGATAAGAATTGTATGCCGCACAATGCTCCCTGGATTTCTCAACTTGAGGTGCATCGACCGCGGCAGTTATCAAATGCACTTTATCTTTAAATTTTTTACTTTTGGCATGAATGACAGGCATATTCTCACCACCTTTCTGCTTTCGGAATTCGACTTCCCGTTGATTGTATATGGTATCTTTGTATATGATCCTCTTCACTGCGGCGTCCAAACATCCAGGTCTGCTTTTTCACAGATCCGACCGATTGGTGCGGGAGGGTCGTTATACCTGAATCTTTCATGAAATGTGAAAGCCTCCAATTTGTTCAAGGTTGAGGTAATAGTAAAGCGTGTAAATAATTTTAATAATTATTTTTTGGGATGATGCAAGAGTCCATGGTAATGATGAAGTCATGAAAAAAGCAGCCTGTCTCCCTGTCAAATAGAACTTAAGGCTGGCCGGACGGCGAATAGAGATTCTTGCACTTGCCGAGAAGGTGTCTGGAAAATACAATGTTTCTATTGGTGAACATCGGCCAGGAGAACTAAGAAGCGCAGTGGTGAAAGCCAGACGTGCAATGTCGTAAATTGGTGTCAGGGAACTCGGTTATTCCGGTTGCAACATGTCATGGGTCGGGATATAATGATAAAGTTACCCCGAGTGCCCGACCTTGTCCAAAAACTGCAATGAAATCAGGATTGATATATGAGCATACACAGCAATGAAGTTCTTGTCTTTAGCGACCGATTGAACCGTCACAGTTATGGCCCCAATCACCCCTTGAAAGTGGAAAGGCTCCGGATAACCATGGATTTAATCGAAGCCTATGGGCTATTCGATCACCCCGAGATGCCATGGGTGGAAGCCAGAGAGGCTGATGAAAAAGACGTACGTCTGGTTCACACTCCCGAATACCTGGAAGTCCTCCGCCAGGCCAATACCGGTCAGACGCCGGCAAAATCATGGCAATATGGTCTGGGTAGCGGCGACAATCCGGTATTTCCAGGATTATATGACTGGTCCCTGCTGGTCACCGGAGCGACGTTGGAATGCATTCGCCAGGTAAGATTTGAAAATCGCCGGATCGCATTCAATATTGCCGGTGGGCTACATCATGCGCAACCCGCCCGATCCTCGGGGTTCTGTTACTTAAATGATCCGGCCATCGGAATTGCCCGAATGATTCAGGATGGTTTGCGCGTCGTTTACCTGGATTTAGACGTACATCACGGTGACGGCGTTGAAGCGGTTTTTTATAACACCGACCAGGTCTTGACTATTTCTATTCATCAACACGGTCACTCCATTTTCCCCGGCACCGGATTCCCCGAAGAAATGGGGCAAGGGCCGGGCCGTGGTTTTGCCGTCAACATACCGCTGGCTCCCGGTACCGATGATGATCTGTATCTCCGGGTTTTTAAGGAAACAGTTCCGCCCTTGGTGCATGCCTACAATCCTGATGTACTGGTAACCCAGCTGGGGGTGGACACCTTTACAACGGATCCCCTTGCCTCGTTGAACCTTACGACCGATGGTTTTTGCAAGCTGATTCGGGAGATCAAGTCCTGGGGGCTTCACTGGGTTGCACTGGGCGGCGGCGGATATAACATAATGAACGTTGCACGGGCGTGGACCTCGGCCTGGGCGATAATGAAAGGGGTTCAGCTGTCCGACGACCTGCCGGACGACTTCGTAACCAAGCACCGGCACTTGCTTGGGAAAAACCTGAAACTTTCGGAACAGGCGCCGATGATCAGCTCAGTCAACCGGGAAACCGCTCAACTAGCCAACCAACTGGCCGATTCGGTTGTCGCCTGGATTCAGGAAAATATTTTTCCGCTGGTGGGTGCCTGAAACCGGATACGGGCATTGATCCCTTGTACACCCAAGCTGCATACCGCAGGCGACTCTTTTGCCGAAAACGGAAAAACTTGTTAATTGAGGATTAGATATGATAGAGAGCGGGAAAGATCATTCAGGTCTAGCCAGCCTCGAAAACCCAAGAGCTAATCCGATAAAAGGAGCTATGATGAAACGCTTATTACCATTTGTCAAAAACACGACGAAACACCTGCCAGCGTTCGTTTTAATCTTCTTTACCTTATCTGCCTGCGCATCCCGTTCTTACATTAAGGTCAATTACCAGCTGCCGGATAAAATTCCGGATAAGCCGGCGGTAACAGAGATCCGGTTGAGCGTGGTGGATCATCGGGTCAATCCGGATCCCTTAAGCATCACCGCCCGCAAAAAGCTTTGGAATTTTCAAGGGATCTATATGTTGATCATAGCGCCCAAAGGTGAAAACGACCCCATTGCGGGGGTTTACGATCTAAAAACCTTGTTCGAAACGGTTTTTCGAAAGCGCTTGGAGCAGATGGGAATCCGGGTGGTGGATTCCGCCTCCCCGCAAATTCCGAAACTGGAGGTGACGGTTACCTTTTTTCAGCTCGATCTGCGAGATCACAGATGGCACTTCCGGATGGGCTATGACACCCGGTTGGTGAAAGATGAGAAAGTCCATGTAACGCAAACATTCAGCGGACAAACGGAACGGGTTCATGTTCCGGGTGCGGATGATTCGGGTACCACGGTGAGCGAAATTTATGCTGACTTGATCAATGAGTTGGATATTGCGGCCCTTTTGAGTAAACTGCCACCCGCTTAGTGGAAGGCTTTTTATTGCAGCTTTAAGTCTTTAGGAGCATGCAGACATCCTATATTTTCTTTTAGGTATATTAGGTATTTGAGGGGTCGGGGTGTTTTTCCAAACAACCGCTACATGGATAATCTTTTTTTAAACCGCATGAACTCGCGGCAAGGGATCGTAAAGAAAAAGCAGGAAACTATATTTGAAATATCAATGGGTTGTCTGCATTATTTTAAAATTCTTTTAAAGATACGATTTCGGTTTGCGCCTGTTTTTTCTAACGACCCCTAAGCCACTCAGACAACATCCGATTTAAAAAAAGATCATCCATTCCGCTATATTCAAGAATTTAGGAGAAAAACTCCCCGACCCCTCAGGTATTTGGTTTTAGTGGGTTTCATCCCATGGTAAAAAACGCTGATGCTGTTCAAGCCATGGCAATTGCCAACGAATGGTATTGGTCAAAATTTGATGACAGTAAAACCTGTATCACCACGTTTCGTTTACAGTAAAACAGGGTTAAGGAAATAGAACACAATCCGATTATTGATATGCAAGAAAAAAAGTTTAACTATCGCGCTGTTATTCTCATTTTTTTAATGATCACAGGCGGGTTGGTTCTTTTGCTGCTGAATCGAAACAGGTCATATTATCAGCCGGTTAAGCAAGTATCCGTAGCGGTTGGGCTTCCTGCACCTGACTTCACATTTCCCGGTATCAATGGAAAAATGGTCAGCCTGTCCGACTATAGCGGCAAAGTCGTTCTGATCAATATTTGGGCCACTTGGTGCCCTCCCTGCGTCGACGAAATGCCTTCAATGGAAGCACTTTACCAAAAACTGAAAGGAAAAGATTTTGAAATTCTGGCGGTCGGTATCGACACCTCGGGCCTTGAGGCCGTGGCGCCGTTTATGAAAAAATACAATCTCACGTTCCCTGCTTTAATCGATTCTGCCGGAACCATTGGAAAAACTTACGGGATCACCGGTGTTCCTGAGAGCTTTGTTGTCGATAAAGACGGCATACTTGTTAAAAAAATTATCGGGCCATTAGACTGGGCAACCCCCGAAGTTTTGCGTTTTTTTCACGCTTTGATTGAAAAGCCACGGCCCAGAGGGTAAGGATTTAGCTTAGGGCAGGTTGAGCAGCTTTGCCGCATTCAGACCGGAAACGGCATCGATTTGCGTCCCTGTCAAGCGGGCGTTTTCAAACTCTTTAAAATATCTTGCGGGTTTCAATAAAGGGAAATCACTGCCAAAGAGGATTTTGTCCATACCGGCAATTTCAACTGCATATCTGTATATTCCCGGATCATACAAAAAAGGAGACGCAGCGGTATCAAAATAAACGTTTTTAAAACGGTCTTTGAAATCTTTTTTTAAAAGGTTGAAAAAGAATATCCCTCCTCCCCAATGGGCCAGAATGATTTTGTTTTCCGGAAACCTGGTAACCAGGTTATAAATCTGTTTCAATGTATTGGGTGTCTTTCCGGGATACAGATGCCCTACGGGTTCATTGGTGTGGATCAAAAACACAAGATCCTTGTCAAGGCAAATTTCCATTAAAGGCTTCAGCATATCCAGCGCAGTATCATCTATGCCGGATTGGTAAAAAGCGATTTCCCCGATTCCTGAAAGACCGCCTTCCAGGCACCGCCTGGCCTCGGAAACAGCCTCCTTGCTAAACGGATCAAAACAACACAACCCCACGAGCCGTTCAGGATATCGGGTAGCGACCTCCATGACATAGTCATTTTGCATCTTAAACGTTGCCGAATTTTTCCACGGAAAACCAAAGACCACGGACCTGTCAACACCTTGCTCATCCATTGCGGCAACGATTTCTTTTGCCCCGACGAGTTTTGATTTTGGTGAATCGTATAAGAGTTTAAAGGCGGGTTCTGAAGGGAAAAACTTTTCCCTGTTTTCACGGATGGCTTTAGGAAAAATATGCGTATGAAAGTCGATGATCATAATGGTAATAGGGGTCAAGAAATAGGGGCAAGGGGTCAGGGATTCGTTATTATTTCAGAATGCTCTATCAGAATTTAAAAGCAACTGAAGTGTCGGATTTTTTTTATGTGTTAAATCGCTCCATGAATAATGCTTTTTTTTCTGGATCCTGAACCCTGATCCCTGAAATCTGAATCCTGAAGCCTGATCCCCATAAACTTTATTTAAAAACACAGCGCACTTTTAATTTGAGCATAAAGCTGATGGTTATCAAATCCCATGAGAGCCGGGGCTTCAGAAGGACATACCGCCGCACAGGCACCACATCCCTTACATAAGGCGGGGTTCACTTCGGCCACAAACTTCTGTTTATCAAAAGTAATGGCCCCGAACGGACAGACATTAAGGCATCCCAAGCATCCCGAACACAGCTCGGGCCGAATTTGAGAAATAATTCCTCCCAGCATGATGTTTTTCTTGGCAAGAACGGTAACCGCCCTGGCAGCCGCGGCCTGGGCCTGTGTGATGGATTCATCGATGGGTTTGGGCGCATGGGCCAGACCGCACACGAAAACACCGTCCGTGGCAAAATCCACCGGCCGAAGCTTCACGTGGGCTTCGGCAAAAAAACCGTCCGCATTCACCGGCACCTTGTATAGCTGCGCCAGCGGATTCTCCGCTTCCGGAACCACCGCAGACGCCAGAACCAACAGATCCGGACGAATGTCCATCATCCTCCCCAGAACCCGGTCCGTGAAACTCACCTTCAGACCTCCATCCCCATTGGTCACTTCAACATCCTTATCCGCATCGTGCCGGATAAATCCGATGCCACGCGATCGCGCCTCCCGGTACAGATCCTCTCGAA
>JAWOIY010000143.1:0-9183 GCA_046484425.1 Desulfobacterales bacterium
GCGATTTCAAGCAGATTACGGGCATCGATACTCAGAATGGGTCTTCCGTCCGAGTGTATATTACCAATTTGACCCAACCGGCGGTTAAACTGTTCGGCAATTTCAAAGTCAGGCACAAACACCAAGTTGTGGTTTTTTCGGGTGATCCCGTCTTTTTTGTAGATGTTACTGATTTCCGTTCCCAGAATAAAGCGCACCTCCCGGCGGCAACTGCCGAAAACCTTCCGATCACACGAGGCGGCAATATCTTTGCGAAGGCGAAAAAGCCCTGCTTCAGCCGGAATCAATTTGTCCCGAAGTTCGGAAAACCATCCTGGGTGGGTAAAATCACCCGTCGCCACAACAGTAATCCCCTTTAACTGGGCGGCGATATAAATATTTTCGATGGTGAGATTTTTGGCGGTGGCACAGGAAAATCTGGAATGAATATGGAGGTCTGCGACAAATCTCATAAATTATATTTTACTTGTTTTTACTAAAATTTAAGGGTATAAATAAGAGATTTAGAAATAAACTATCAAATAGTTCATAAGATTGTGCCGAATTTTGGTTCTTTTTCAAACCACACGCACCGATGCATATCGAGGCACGTGCCGGTGTCATCTTGGAAAGACTGTTTTAATGGGGCTTTTTTCTTCTTCTGTATCTATAACACGTTTCAAGGTTCAAGGTAAGCTCGAGGAACCGGTGATGGAAACCTTGGTTGCCGGTCTCAAAAAAAACGTCATCAGGGAAATAGATGAAGATCCAACCGACAAGGAAGTCGGCTGGACTTCTTTTGAAAAACCCTATCAGCCTGATTTTGAAGGGGCTTCGCTCTCTATTGGCACCCACTGGGTTTTTTCGCTGCGGATCGACAAAAAAAAAATTCCGCTGAAAGTGGTTCAAAAGATGTGCGCCCAAGAGACCGCCAAAAAATTAACGGAAAGTGGTCGTGAGTTTCTGTCACGAAATGAAAAAAAAATTCTTCGGGAAAATGTGATCAATACCCTCAGCCTCCGGATTCCGGCGACACCGAGTATCTACGACCTTATCTGGAGCTACGAAGATGCCTGTGTTTTCTTTTTTTCCAATCTGAAAGAAGCCAACGAAGAGTTGGAAACCCTGTTCGCCAAATCATTTAAACTGACCCTTATCCGCCTTTTTCCCTTCACTATTGCAGACCTGAATGCTGGGCTGGCCAATGCCGACCGGGACATTCTTTCCAATCTGACACCAACCCGCTTCAACGAGTAAACCATGATTGATGTTTCAGTTTCCTACAACCGTTACAAGTTTATCGGTGAAGAATTCCTGACCTGGTTATGGTTTGTCATCGAGAAAGAAACCACCCTTCTGAGTGAATTGGACCCGGATGGTGCCCAAGTGACCATCGGCAATCGAATCGTTCTGGAAAACCGACACCAGGATACAGTTGAAAGTATTACGATCAAGGGAGATGATGCCGGTCTTGAGGAAGGTGTCATTTCTTTGCAAAAGGGAGCTGTTGTCACCGAGATGAATTTGTCCTACAAATCCGGCGATCACCAGTGGGTTTTCAACCTTAAAGGCGAAAGCCTGAGCTTCAGCGGCCTGAAACCGCCTGAAACCGCGCCGATCGATCGTAAAGAGGATATTGAGGGTGCTGTTCTGGAAAAAATTTACCTGTTTGATCGGGTCTTTCGGTTTGTGGATGCGGTGTTCGGGAAATTTATCCATCTGCGGGTGTCCAAAGCCTGGCTGGAACGCGAGGTTCCTCGAATGCGAGCATGGATTGCAACCTGATTAAATGTCATCGTATAGATTGTCAAAAAAATGGTGTTTATCAACAATGCCGGTTGATGCTGTTCATGAGCTGCTTTTTTTCAACGTAAAGACAAGGTCAATTTCAAAAAAAGTTTTTTGTTTTTATCCTATTAATTCAATATCTAAAAGAGTTTTCATACTTTTGAACAGTCTTTATTACGATTATTAAATACTTTAAACTTAATTATCGTGATGGAAAAAACATGAAATTCTCAACCAAGAAAAGTGATATTCTTGAAATTCTCTCTAAAATTCAGGGAATGACCGGACGGAAAAGCAATCTTGCGATCACCTCCAATGTCCTTATTCACACCACCGATACCGGTATATCCCTGACAGCGACCGATCTTGAAACCGGTTTTGTGGGCCAATATCCCGCCATTAATGAAACCGATGGTGTCATCGCCGTCAATGCCAAAAAAATCTACGAGATCGTCAGAGACTTTCCCAGCAGCGACATCATATTCCACGAGGTCGAAAAACGCTGGGTTGAAATCAACAACCATCAGGTTGAATATCACATTATGGGGATGAATCCGGATGATTTCCCGGAATTACCGAATATCGAGGATGTTGATTTCGTCGAAATAGAATCGGCCGTTTTAAAAAGAATGATCGAAAAAACCGCGTTTATTACCGGTGAGACCAATGATAAACGGGCGCATATCAATGGGGTTTACCTCACTCATATCCAAGGGGAAGATGGGGTCTGTTTGAGATTGGTATCCACGGATGGGCGTCGACTTTCAAAGGTGGACGGTGACTGCAGTGCCCGACTCGATTTTGAATCGACAGATGGGGTATTGGTTCCGAAAAAGGGAGTAAATGAGGTTGCCAAATTTTTGGACCTGGACGGAACGGTTCAAATCGGTATTAAAAACAACCAACTCATCGTTAAAAAGGAAAGTGAAATTATTACTGTCCGCCTGCTGGAGGGTGACTTTCCAAACTTCAATGATCTCATCATCGTGGAAGGCTACCATGCCATTACGATCCAGCGAGAGTCATTTTTGATGATGCTGAAGCGGATGTCCATTCTTTCTTCTGAAGAATACAAAGGGGTAGTCTTTCATTTCAAAAGCGAAACCTTGACCGTATCGGCAACTAACCCGGATATTGGTGAATCCAAGGAAGAAATAGGTATCAGCTTTTTGAACACCCCCTTTGAAGTGGCATTCAACCCAAAATATTTTATAGATTCCGTCAATCTGATTGGCGACGAGAATGTGGTTATCCACATAAAAGACAATGAACATCCCTGTCTGATCACAGGGAACAAAGACGCCAGTTATTTGAGCGTCATCATGCCGATGAGAATATGAATACTGAAACCAACAAATATAACGAAGACAATATCAAAATATTAGAGGGACTTGAAGCAGTTCGCAAAAGACCATCAATGTATATTGGTAATGTGGATGTCGAGGGGCTTCATCACCTGGTCTATGAAATTGTGGACAACAGTATCGATGAAGCCATGGCGGGCTATTGCGACCTGATAAATGTTACTATTCACACCGACAACAGTGTCAGCGTTGAGGATAACGGACGTGGAATTCCGGTTGGCATCCACAAAACAGAAATGGTGCCCGCCGCGGAAGTGGTGATGACCCGCCTGCATGCCGGTGGCAAGTTTGACAACAACTCCTACAAGGTTTCTGGCGGACTGCATGGCGTCGGCGTATCGGTTGTCAATGCGCTTTCCGCCAAACTGGATCTGGAAATTTTTTGCCAAGGTCAAATTTTTCACCAACTCTATCGAAAAGGTAAAAAATGCAGCGAGCTTACCGTCGTCGGGGATACCGACAAACGCGGCACCCGGGTTCATTTCGCACCCGACACTGAAATACTGAATTCCGATGATTTTGATTTTGAGATTCTCTGTCGCCGTCTGCGGGAGCTGGCATTTCTTAACAAAGGGCTCAAAATTGTTATCGAAGACGAGCGCTCGGATAATAGCAATGAGTTTTGCTACCAAGGTGGAATTGAATCCTTTGTGGAGTATCTCAACAGACGTCAGACCCCTCTTCACAAACCCATTTTTATAGAGGGGGTCCGCAATGAGGTTCAAATCGAAGTCGCCATTCAATACAACGATACCTTCACCGAAAAATTGTTTTCATTTGCCAATAATATTAACACAATTGAAGGCGGGTTTCATTTGATTGGTTTTAAAGCCGCCTTGACCCGCGCTATCAATCAATATGCCACCAATGGAAATTTACCAAAAAACCTGAAGGCCAAAATTAGCGGTGACGACGTTCGGGAAGGGCTGACTGCAGTTGTCAGTGTCCGGATCATGTCGCCGCAGTTTGAGGGGCAGACCAAGACCAAGTTGGGCAACAGTGAAGTCAAAGGGATCGTGGAATCCTTGGTTAACGAGAAGTTAACTGAATATTTTGAGGAAAATCCGTCGGTTGCTAAAAAAATTATCGGAAAGGCGATCGATGCCTCCAGAGCCCGGGATGCCGCCAAACGTGCGCGTGACATCGCCCGCAGCAAAGGCTCTTTGTTGGATTCCACTCTTCCCGGAAAGTTGGCTGAATGCCAGATTTCCGATCCAGCTCAACGAGAAATTTTTTTGGTCGAGGGGGATTCCGCCGGAGGAAGCGCCAAACAGGGCCGTGATCGTAAATTCCAAGCGATTCTACCCCTTAAGGGAAAAATTTTAAACGTCGAAAAGGCACGGTTCGATAAAATTTTACGTAGCGATGAAATTAAAAATATCATCACTGCATTGGGTACCGGAGTTGGATCGGAAGAATACAATATCGATAAAATTAGATATCATAAAATAATCATCATGACAGATGCGGATGTGGACGGATCGCATATTCGAACGCTACTTTTAACCTTTTTTTACCGACAAATGCCCGAAATCATCGATAAGGGGTATTTGTACATAGCCCAACCACCGTTGTTTAAAATAGGCAAAGGTAAAAGCGAAATTTATTTGAAGGATGAGTCCGAATACAATGATCACGTTCTCAGCCGGGTCTGCAAATTAAAAAACATCCGTAACGTCAAAGGGGAGGTTTTAGCGGATCATGAGCTTTTTGTTTTTATCGGAAATTTAGCTGAATATTTCGAAGCTGTCAGAAAACTTGAAAAAAGGTATATCACCAAGGATCTTGCCGAAATTCTGATGAAAGCCGGGGTTGAAGACAAGGCTTTTCTTCAAAATGAGAACAAAATGGCCGGTCTTCATCAAAGCCTGAAGGATAAGGGCTATGAGGTCGGTGAAATGGCCTGGAATGAAGAGCGTGCTGTTTTCGAGATGACGGTAACTGCTTTTCGCAAACATGAAGCCGATAAGAAAATGGAGCAGGATTCCCGAATTAAACCAAAACCGGTGATAATTGGTCGCGGCCACATTTATTCTTCTGATTATCAAAAAGCACTTCAGTTGGGTAAAAAAATATTCACTTATGATCATTGTCCATTTTATATATACGGTAAGGGAAATGAAAACGATGCCATCCAGGTGGACGACAAAAGGCGCCTGCTGTCGCTCCTGATTGAGGAAGGAAAAAAGGGGATAGCGGTGCAACGCTACAAAGGGCTGGGGGAAATGAACCCGGAACAACTCTGGAAAACCACCATGAACCCTGACACCCGTACTTTTTTGCAGGTCAAGGTTGAGGATGCGGTTGAAACCGACGAAATTTTCACTATTCTGATGGGAGACGAGGTGGAGCCGAGAAGAGAGTTTATTCAGAATAACGCGTCAGAGGTCAGCATTCTGGATATTTGACATATCAAAAATAAAAAACGTATATGTTTTGCCAGTAATTTTTAATATCGAAAAACTTTTAAAATTTTAAAGGGTTTATTAATCTTCTAATTCTGGTATAAATTTTGTTTACAGTATAAATTATTTCCTAACCGTCAGTAAAAGCCAAACCTCGAGTGATCGGGGGACGGAAAGCCACGGATCTCACCAGAGAGACAGCCGAGTTGCCAATTTTGGAATAGAAAAGAGAGCCGGGCTGCCCAAATATTTATGGTAGCTCGGCTTTTTGGTTTTGCATGTTTTCTATTTTCAGGAGTACCCAATGCCGACAGGCCAATCAAATGGTTTTGAAAAGCTGTCTTTTGATACAACGGTCGTCAAAGCCCTTCAGTTGTCCACTCATCGCTACAAAACCTTATTTGAAGGAGCCAATGACGCTATTTTCCTGTTCGATTTCGAAGACCGGATTAGGGACGCAAATCAGGTGGCATGCGAGCGATTGGGATACTCCCACCCGCAACTTTTGAATATGTCATTTCTGGACATATCCACCTCCGAAGAGGCCTCCCTGTGGCCCAAACGTCTGCAGCAATTACGAAAAATCGGTTATATCATATACGAAACGGTTTACCGGGCGAAGAATGGAAGACTGATTCCAATTGAGATCAGCAGCAGGGTCATCGAGTTTGATGAAGAACCCTCAATTTTAACCATTGCCCGCGATATTAGTGACAGAAAAGAGGCGGAACGGGAAAAGACCCAACTCCAGTCGCAGCTTCGCCAAGCTCAAAAAATGGAGGCCATTGGAACTTTGGCTGGTGGAATTGCCCATGATTTTAATAATATACTCCAAGCGATCATCGGCTATACTGAAATTACGCTTTTTCAAATTAGTGGGCAAACTAAAGCGAAAGAAAGCTTGAACGAGATTATAAAGGCATGCGATCGAGCCAAAGATCTCATTAATCAAATTCTATCATTCAGCCGGAAAAAAGAACAAAAACGAAAGCCTATTCAGATAAGCCTGATGGTAAAAGAGGTTTTGAAACTAATAAAAGCATCTTTTCCAGCGACCATCGAAATTAGCCAAAATATTCATCCCAACACTGGTACGGTTGAGGCGGATCCGGTCCAGATCCATCAGATTATGATGAATTTGTGTACCAACGCCTACCACGCCATGCGGGAAAAAGGGGGAACCCTCGAGGTCGTTCTTAGGCCCGTTGAAATATTGGGGGAATCTGCCGGTCAAAACCCTGAGTTGGCCACGGGCGCCTACATTGAACTGGTGGTTAAGGACAACGGCCACGGTATTTCCGCAGATAAAATTGATCGGATTTTCGAACCCTATTACACGACCAAGGAAATGGGTGAAGGCACCGGATTGGGTCTTGCCGTGGTTCATGGAATTATAAAAAGCTATGGAGGTGCGGTTAAAGTTCACAGTCAAGCGGGGAAAGGATCTGCTTTTCACATTTATTTTCCACGGTTAATTCAGGAAGTAAAAGCAACCGGGCCCGAAAAAAGGGAAAATGTTTTGGGCGGTAATGAGAAGATACTTTTGGTGGATGACGATCAGGCCATTGTTTATATCGTGAAACAGATGCTGGAAAACCTCGGCTACGACGTCACCGCCAAATACAGCAGCCCGGAGGCGCTGGCGCTTTTTAGCAGCAAACGGAAAGATTTTGATCTGGTGATAACCGATATGACAATGCCTAAAATGACGGGCGATATTTTAGCCCAAAGGATCAGCCAGATCAGACCCGATATCCCCATCATTTTGTTTACGGGGTATGGAGATATGATTGCGCAGGAAAAAGCGAAAGAACTGGGGATCAAGGCGTTTTTGATGAAACCGCTTCAGACGCGAGATTTAGCTCGCACCATTCGCCAAATCCTCAAGTAATAAAAAAAGCAAGGTCTTGTCGACCCCGCTTTTTTTAACGGGCGGTTTTTAGGCGGTTTTTCTGTCAGGGACCAACCAATTTTTCGGCAATTTTTTTAGGGTCAACCCTGTATGTGTCCGATGCAATTTCTTGTCGAAGCCTTTCCACCAGTTCTGAGCGGACTTCAGGTGTGTTTTCTACAGCCGTTTTTGCCAGCTGTAAACTGTTGGAGGTGTGGGAAAGGGTGACCCAATCGGCGGGCGACATGATTTTCTGAAGGTCCTGACTCTTGTCCAATATTTTGTTTTGACTGATTTCCTGGGTTTCCTGAACTTTTGACAGATGTATATAGTTTTCGTGGGTTTCGTTTATCTTCATGATTACCTCCTAAAAAAGTGGCACAAAATAAATATTTTAAAAAACTGCAAAAAAAACCGGGTTACCTTGCGCTGAAGGCAACCCGGCCGTTTCTCATGGAAACCCGTGGCTTTCCGTCCCCCGATCACTCGAGGTTTGGCTTTTCATTTCGCAGAATCTTATCAGCTGTGTGAGTTGACAAGATGTATGTTTACTATCATTTTTAAAATCTTCTGTTATTTTTAAGTATCGGGCCCAGCGCCGAGTTTCTTTAAGAAAAATATTTTTAAAAACCGATCTTGTCCACCCCAAAGGTTTTTTTCGGGTTTGAATTCTTTTCTCTCCATTAGTCCATTAATCAGGAGAAATATAAATGCGAGTCATTCAACAAAGCTGGGCTTGGGTTTATAAACCAACGAAATGTTTAGAAATAATAGAGGAAGCGGGGCGGACCTGCTATAAGTCTGAAGACAGAATTGATGCCGGTTCATCCGAAAAATTCGCCCGCATGCTTCTTCGCCATGGCCACGGTTCCGTGATCGAACATGGGGTTGCTTCCGTTCGCTTTATAACCAATCGAGGGGTCACCCATGAGCTTGTGCGGCACCGAATCGCCTCATTTTCCCAGGAATCCACGCGCTATGTTCGCTATGATGATCAGATGGAGTTTATTCAACCGATCTGGTGGGAATCCTGGTCGGAGACTGAAAAAAAAGCCTGGGAAAACGCCATGCAAACAGCGGAAAAAACCTATCAGCTGCTTTTAAAATCGGGCAGTCGACCGGAACAGGCGCGCGAGGTTCTGCCCAACAGCCTCAAAACAGAAATTGTCATGACGGCCAACCTCAGAGAGTGGATTCATGTTTTTAATTTACGCTGCAGCAAGGCCTCGCATCCCCAAATTAGGGCGTTGATGCTCGCTTGTAAGCAAGGTTTTAAGGAAGCGATTCCTGTCTTTTTCGACGACTGATCTTTTTGGACCGATTTTAAAACGGTATCAATCAACGCATCAAAAAGCGCCATCACGGCAGAATGCGTTATGAGTCAAAGACGGTGACGCGGGGCCCCAGAAAAAAATAATCCCTCACCTGACTTGTCCGTTGGCCCGTCCACGGCGTTACATCCAGCGGCACACACATCTCGGCGCTGGTGGATGTGCCTGGTCGAAGACCCAGCAGCCGGCGCCATCTTGTGAAATTATTTATTTTCGTGACCCGCATCACGCCGCTGTCCGATTTTAAATGGACTAAAAGTCAATTTGTTTGGGGGTCCTGGGAAAAGGAATGACATCTCTTATATTGTTTATACCGGTTAAAAACATGATCATTCTTTCAAATCCCAGCCCAAATCCGCTGTGGGGAACTGATCCAAACCGACGGGAATCAAGGTACCACCAGTATTCCTGGGGCAACAACCCGG
>JAWOIY010000154.1:0-16042 GCA_046484425.1 Desulfobacterales bacterium
ACAATTCGAAATCTCAAACATGACAAACTTGTAAAAAGTTTTTTGTGAGCGACATTTGAGCATTTGGGGAATCAGCGTTTCAAGCGGTGAAGCGTTAAAAATTTCAAGCTGTTTGAGGCGCTTGCGCCGAGTTCTTGAAATTTAGCGGAACCGATGGAAACGCCCCCAAATGGTCACGGAGCGAGCAATATTGACTTTTTACGAAACCATCAAACATAAAAAAGGAAACATCTTTGACTGAAAAAAAAATAGGAATTGTTGTTAAAGAGGATATAGAGGCCAAAAAGAAGGCCGATGAACTCAAACAGTGGCTCCGATCGAAAAACATAACCATTGTCAGCAAAGAAAGCCTGCCGCCAAGACACAGAATTGAAGACAAGGATGCCTCCTCTGCTCCGTCTGATCTGTTTTGCGTTTTTGTGCTCGGGGGCGACGGAACTTTTTTAAGCGCGGTCCGCTGGATTGGAGATCAGCACATACCGATCCTCGGTATCAAGTTCGGTGAAGTGGGATTTTTGGCGGAAATTGTAGAGGAGAATCTATTGCCGGCGGTCGAGGCGGTGTTGAATGGGGAGTTTGACACAGAACAACGGATGCGCCTTGTGGTAACAGTCATCTTGAAAGAGAAAGAAATCGCCTGTGAAACCGTATTGAACGACATCGTCATCAACAAGGGCGCTCTGGCCAGACTGGCCCATATCGAAACATATATCGACAATCACTATCTGACCACCTACAGTGCGGACGGGCTCATTGTTGCAACGCCGACCGGGTCAACGGCATACTCCCTTGCTGCCGGAGGTCCTGTGATCCATCCGGCGGTACCCGGTATCCTCATGACGCCCATCTGCCCTTTTACCTTGACCAACCGCCCGTTGATTGTACCGGATTCCGTCTCCATTCAAATCAGCCTGGGGAAAAAGTCTTCGGATATCATGCTGACATTCGACGGCCAGGCCGGTCTCGAAATTAACGAAAATCATACCATCATCATCCGAAAATCGCCCTGCCCTGTTCACATGATTACCTTGCCGGATCAGCATTATTTTGATATTCTCAAGGCTAAGCTGAGGTGGAGTGGAGGGCGTGTTTAACGCTTATCATTCATGTGGATAATTGTTCGTCTTTTTCAACGACCACCCAGAAAAAAAGACGGTCATCTTTCTCAACACGCGCATTTAATCCCTGCTCATTTACTATCGTGACAATCTCATCAGAAGAAAAGAAATGGCTTCGCATCAAAAGCAACTTTTCTGCCAAAGCAACCCATCTTATGATGAACTTGTCGATATTCGGCTCTTCTATGACCAATAGGCCCCCGGTTTTGAGGACGCGCAGCAATTCTTGAATCGATTGCTCCTGATTACAAAAGTGATGCAGCGCATCAACCACTACAATCCGTTCAAAACTTTCATCGGGAAAAGGGAGTTGTTCAATGTGGGACTGAACCGTCGATAAACGGCCCTTTTGTTTTGCCTGTTTTAACATCGGCAAAGACAAATCGCATACCACTACGCCATCGACCATTGCTCGCAAACGGGACGACACCCGGCCGGTGCCTCCGCCGGCGTCGAGCAATCGGCCTGCGGTCGGCAACTCAAGCAGTTTGATCAATCGGTTCAAATCGAGTTTCAGTATCACCCGATCGTAAAACGGCGCGATGATGTCGAAGTGGCGAAGCATTTTATAATAGACGAATCCTGTTAAAATATTCCGTTCGACAGCTGTTTTCAATTTGAATGAGATGGTTAAACGGCCTGTTGAAATCGGTTTCGCCCGTCGTAAAAAGGCCGTGACCATAGACGATGACTCCCGGATGTCCCCGGATTGCTTCGGGAACAGTGTTGCAAAGTGAATGCGGTCCTGATCCCACCTCCCCGGATACGATCGGTACACCGCATACCATCCGTTCCCGGGGACATTTCAGATGACATTTCCCACGACACACGCAGCTTTCAACGTCACAATCCATGGACAAGATAACCGAAAACTTGGGATGACCGTGAAGAACGGCCTTACTTCCGGTCTGTTGCACGATTTTCAAATGTGTCGGAAGTTCGCTGGAAGCGGTAATGGGAACGCAGGAGGATCCGTCCAGCGGACATGGATCAATAGCGTCTTTCAGTTGGTCCAGGCTGCTGCCGGTCTGACTGATATAAAGGGTTTGGTCATGACAAAATGAAATGTTTCCAAAATATGAATCGACCAGGCGATGTTCAACGGTCAACCGTCCTGCTTCCTGAATCGCTTCGTAAATCTGTTTGATTGATCTAAACGGTCCTTTTATCAGGGCACCGCTGAACGAAACCGGCGGGTCGAGTTTCTGTATCACTCGATCGAATACCTGTCTCGTTTTCTTGTCAACAGCGCCTCTTTTTGAAAGAAAAAGAAAGTCGGAAAAAAATTTTACAAAACAGGCGAAACAAACCGAGGAAAATGTGACATAAGCCTGTTCGAGACCTATCATGCCGCAGGTAATAATCCCATGCCCGGAGATAATGGCGCTTTTTCGCGCTTTTAAAAGTGAAACAACCGCATCGGGGGATAACTCGAATGACACCGGCAGGTCATGGAGGAACGTTCTGGTTTCGCAATCGTTCGGGGTTATGGTTCCATCGGATATTTCCGCCAGGTAGTCGATAATGCTGCGATACGGCTCGGCAGGTTGTGAAAAGATAAGGGCGTTGATATTCAGTTGTTTAAAAATTTTCTCGAACAGGGGAATGTTCCTGCCAATTCTGTTCCATTCGAGATGAGCGTCCAGGCAGCCCAGCAGCGGCGCATCCCGATCGACAAGGCCGCTATTGACAAGCTTGTTTTCGGTTGTTCTAAACATTTGATATTTGATTGATGGTGCCTGAGCGGAAGCACACCTCGTAAACCACGGATTGTCGATAAGCGTCGATCAAGTGATATTTGGTCTATGGTTCTTCAATGGGTTCCAATCCTAAACTCTGTGCAACATCGGTCATCGGAATTCCATGTTTATTGAGCTTTCTCGCAATGTAATAATTTGATCGCGCCGTCAAAAATGCTTCTCTGTCTATCGGCTGAATACGGACATTGTTGCCTTGATCCCCCGGCTTTGTAAAAAACCGGGACGGAAGATCATCGTCCTTAACAGTAAAGCCGTTGGCTGTATTCATCATTCGTTCATTGTAACAAATCCGTTCGCCTACCTCAAACAGATCCTGACCGGATGTTTTGATTCCTGTAACTGCGGTATAAATTCTGGCATACTCTTCCAGAGATGCGGCAAAAAATATGAATTTGCATGCGGTAAGCGAATCCGCAACGGCATTTAAGTCTTCGCCGATTTTAATCATGCGGGCTTTTTCATTAAAGGAAAAACGATCGGTGGCAACAGGTTTTCTGAGAATCTCGTGACTGATGGGATACGCCCTCAAATGGCATCCCCCCCTGGAAGATGTGGCATATGCAAGGGCCATCCCGTAGGCGCCTCTTGGATCATACGCCGGCAGTTCCAGGCCTTTGACCGCCATAGCGAGATCGGATCGGCCGGAGGATTCCGCATACTTTGCAGCACCCATGCCAAGTTCGACGCCTACGCCCTGTTTTTTTCCGATGTCCGTCAGAAGAGAAATAATTGCCTGAGGGGACAATTTCCTTTCTGAAATTTCCGAAAAGCATGCCAGAGTGGAAGCCGCCGAAATGGTATCCATTCCCATCTCGTTACACACCCTGTTGGCGTCTACAACAGTGCTGATATCGGTATTGCCCAGGAGCGCACTGAAATGGGACATGGTTTCAAATTCGGGTATGCTCGTGCGATGTCTGGCGATTTTTTTGCACAGAATATGACATCCTCGACACCCGGTCTTTTTAGGGGCGTAATTTTTTTTGAAAGCATGCGCATTCATGCTTGCCGCCCGGTCAAAACGGGTTTTTTGAAAATTTTCGGTTGGCATCATCCGTTTTGTATCCATCAGGTCATACAGCGCGCCGGTGCCGAAGCGCGAGATCCCGAATTCTCCCAAAAGAACCGGCGAGGCCGCGGTAAGCCGGAATACGTCTTCTTTTGAAGATGATAGTGCGACTGGGTCGAAGACGCTTGTTTTCCCGGTACCTTTTATGGTGATATACTTTAAATTTTTGGAAGCAAACGACAACCCGATTCCGCTTCTTCCTGCTGCAAAATGACGGTCAATGATGACGCTGGAAAAAAGAACGCCATTTTCCGCTGCCGGTCCGATAACGGCTGTGGCGCCTTTATTTTTGAGCATTGAATTCGCCTGGCTGATTTCTCGACCTTTAAGGTGGGATGCGTCGGTAATCCGGATATCGTTGTCCAGGATTTCTATGCCGCAAAGCTTGCTGGATTTTCCCGATATGATAATGCCGTCGAATCCGGCCTTTTTTAATTGAAACCCGAGGGATCCGCCCACAGAAGAATCACCGACGGCACCCGTCAAAGGAGAACGCGACATAATGGTCATTCTCCCGCTTGTGGGAGAGCGAGTATTTACCAGAGGTCCGGCAAACAAAAGAAGGGGCATTTCCGGATGATTCCAGTTCAGCGTTATTTTTTTTCTGATATAGTATCCTGCCAGGCCTCTTCCACCGATGAATTTTGTTAAGATATCGAAATCGGGAATTTCGGTTCGCCATGATCGGCTCGTTAGGTCTATCCTGGCGATTTTACCGTGCCATCCATGCATTATTGTGGATCCGTATCATGGGTTGTCTCTAATCGATTGGTTTGTCACTCTTTTGCCTTGAAAATCGTTATTGCTGATTTTAGATAAACGACAACCCGGAGTCAAGGCGAAAGGGCAGGCATGGGCATACATCTTGACATATTTTGCATTTAAACTTAAGTTACGCATCAAAACAGTTTGCTTGAGTGTTGATGTCACTTGATAAAAAAATATGAAACCGGAAGATCTTACATATTTGAAAAATTGGTTTGCGGATTATGTGGCGGGGTTCTACACGGATGATCCGATACATAACAGCACCATCCGACTCAAGCAGAAACACACGGACCAGGTGTGCCGAAATGTGATATTGCTGGGGAAAACTTTGGGCCTGTCGGACCAGGAAATGGTGTTGGCAGAAACCATGGGGCTCTTTCATGATATCGGTCGGTTCAAGCAGTATGCAATTTACGGCACATTCAAAGATATGGAATCTGAAAATCATGCCCTGCTTGGGCTGCGGGAACTGGCGGCGCATGATGTTCTGGCCTGTTGCACCAAGGATGAAAAAAAATGGATCACAAAAGCCATTGGCTATCATAACGCGCTTGAGGTTCCAGTAAGCGAGAATGGGAAAACACTTTTATTCATTCATCTTTTAAGGGATTCGGACAAACTCGACATTTGGAGAGTTTTTATTGAGTATTACAAAGAACGCGACAAACATCCGAATCCGGTTGTTGAAATCGGCCTCCCTGATAATCCACAGATTTCTCCGCAAGTTGTGGCAGCGTTGAACGAAGACCGGATTGTTCATATACGCGATCTGAAAACATCCAACGACTTTCGGCTACTTCTGATAAGCTGGGTGTTTGATCTTAATTTTATTCATTCATTTCAAATTGTTAAAGATCTCAAATATATCGAGAAGATTGAGGCGACCCTGCCGCTCTCAAAAGAGATATCGGCGGCGGTGAAACATGCCCATGATTACGTGGCGTGCCATTTATAATTTCAGATTAAAGGTAAATTCTTAATAAGAAAATCGCCGGAAAACGAAAGGTAACATATGAAAGAAATCATTATACTGTTGATAGTTGTGGGGCTGTGGTATCTGTTACAGGTTTATATTTTGCCGAGATTGGGGATTTCGACATGAATGCGGAATTCTTGTCAGGTGACAAGTAAAAACGATAACACCGAAAAGAACGTTTCAAAAGATAAACCGGAGGAATAAGATCTTCATACCTTCCACTAGTTTTGAGTCGGAGGATATATGTTTAAAAAAATAGTGATTCTAATGATTGTTACGCTGGTCGGGCTTGGATGCGAAGGCGGGGATCTCAACCTGACAGTCACGTTCGATCAAATTCAGGGGCTGAAATCCCATGACGGTGTTATTTTTAAAACGAACCCAATCGGCAGGGTGGATGAAATAACCTATACCCAGGACGGCAATTATCGGGCCAGGTTAATGATCGAAAAAGCATTCAGAAATGCGGCAACGGAACACGCCAGGTTTTTTATCCTTCCGGACCCTCAGAACATGGAGCGCAAAGCCGTAAAAATGATCCAGGTCCGCGATGGGGGAAAGCCGTTGCAGAACAATGCCGTTGTTGAAGGCTCCAGCAAAACTTCGGCAATCTTTGAGCGCCTGGAAAAAGACATTGAAAAGGGCATCGGAGATTTCGAAAAACAGTTCGACAAATTTGCAGAAGAATTGAAAAAAATTCCGGAAAGCGAGGCCTACAAAGAGCTGGAAAAGACACTGGCCGATCTTTATGACGAAATGAAGCGGTCGGGAAAAGACGTCCGGGAAAAGATACAAAGAGAAATATTGCCCCGGCTCGAACAAGAATTGGAAAATCTAAAAAAACGTTTTCAAGAAAAAGGAAAAGAGAACGAATTGAAGCCGCTTGAAATTCAAATGGAAGAACTTCGAAAAATATAGGCTTACATTCTTGTCCAAAAACGGTCCTTTAAATAGTCGTGAGTTATCATCCCTAAAGGATTTATAGACCCTAACCTCTTTGGGGGCATGGAATGATGGAATTCTGGAATATTGGGTTTTTTAAAAGGCGCCTTTATTCCAAAATTCCATTATTCCATTATTCCGGTATCTTTTTAGCAAAATGTGAGAGCCGGGATAATCCTGACTTTCCATTCTAAAAGTATTTTGGACACCAATTGGTTATCTGCATAGTACCCTCGCTTTTCATTGGTTTTCAAGGCCTGCCGACCGATTTTTCGACCAAATTTCCTCGCTGTTTGATTGGATCGATTTGCACTCCCATAGCTATCTCAATATATTGTGGTATATTTTTCTTGACACACAATATATTTTGCCTTATACAGGATTAAATAAGATATTCCAAAATATCAGCAGGTTGAAGATAATCTTGAAAAAGGAAGGTGTTAATGGACAAATCTTTTGTTAAATGTCCTAAAGATCCGGAAATGCAATATTATCGTGAAGTATGCAAGGAAATTTTCAGGAAAGGAAAAATTCGCAATTGGTGCAAATATTGTGAAGTCTTTCAGGATCAGAAAAAATCTGCCGCCAAGGTATAGGGTCTTGATTTTCTAAACCCGTTTAAAGTTTTCAGTAAGGTTGATGGAGGGCATATACTTTGATTTAAGTGTATGAGTTTTCCTAATAATTTTAGCATAAAAGAGGAGGCCAAAATGATTTCTTCTCCATGTGCCAACTGTCATAGGAAAAATCAACCGAAAGAATTGTGCGCAAAAGATTGTGAAATCTTGGAAGCAGTTCAACTTTTCCAGGTATCCAGTGAAGAGCATTTTTTTATATCTGCCATCGATTGCACTGAAGAAGGCAGATTTTGTTTGAACAGCAGAGATATTATTTAACCTGAGTATTCTTATAAGTTTTCTTTGAACATAAGGGGAGGATTGCTATGTACGTGGGTCGAATTATGCGTAAAGAGCTTGTAACGATACCTCCGGATACAACATTGCGCAAAGCCAAAGACATCATCGAAGAAAAGCGGATTAACCATCTGCTGGTTGTCAATGAAGATGGAAATTTGACCGGTATTGTTTCAGACAGAGATGTCAAGCAAAGCTGGGCTTCTCCGGCCACTACCCTTAGTGTTCATGAGTTGAATTATCTGTTGAACCAGCTGACCGTTGAAAATATTATGGCCAAAAAAATTATCACCATATCTCCCGGTACAACCATTGAACGTGCGGCCAAGATTATGCAGGATAACAGGATCAACGCACTGCCGGTCATCGAATCCGATAAGCTCGTTGGGATTATTACGAGCACCGATGTCATGGGCGTTTTGCTTCGTGCCATTGGATTTGGAGAGGGAAGTGCCCGGTTTGCCGTGTTGGTCGAGGATCGCGTCGGGATTGTTGCTGAGGTTTCAAGAATTCTCAAAGAAAAGAATATCAGTATTCGCAGTTTTGTCACCTGGCCGGAGAAAGAATATCCCGGTGTTTTTCAGTTGGTAATGCGGGTGGGATTGGAAGATAAGGATAAGGCCATTTCAGCATTGACAGCGGGTGGGTTCAAGGTACTGTGCGAATATGTTCACGATTTGACGCCCTACCTGCCGAATAGATAAACGCTTCGAATTTTCAATCGAAAGCGTTCGGATCCGGGTCGATGGTTCATTTCAGATTTTTTCAAAATTTTCTACCGAAATAACAGACCATTCTGATATTTTTCCCAGCAATCCTTTATGGCGCAGGCCAGCAGCACCGACCGCTGTAAAAGACTCGCTTTAATCATGTATTCATCTTCACTGTGATCCATGGCGCCAATGGGTCCTAAACCGTCGATGACCGGCGTATTTTCTCCGGCAATCAGATTGGCATCCGATACGCCGGCTCTGAATTCTTCGGATACCGAAAATCCAATGGATGCAGCTGTTTCCTGGACAGCTTGAAAAAGTTTTCGATTCTCTTCAGACGCCGGCATAGGAGGCCTCGAACTTAATATGGAAAAGAGGGAACGGGTATTTGGTATGTTTTGATTTTTGGTAATCTCGGATATGCTGTTTTCCAGATCCGATTTATCCGCCGGTTTGGTGAACCTGAAATCGATGCGTGCCGTGGCATGATCAGGAACGGTGTTGGGTCCTATTCCACCGCTGACTTTTCCCACATTAACGGTGATTCCATGATCTAAATCATTTAAGGATTCAAAGGCAATAATTTTATGGGCCAGTTCAGCGATTGCACTGGCTTTATCTTTTCCGGCAAATGCCGCATGGCCGGCGATTCCTTTAATGTTAAGTTCAAGAGAAAGATTGCCTTTTCGGCCGGTAACGATTTCTCCATTTCGGCCGCCGGTTTCCAGAACAAATGCAAAGGCGCTGTTAACGGCCTCCTGTTGAATGAAGGTTTTTGAGCTGGGAGATCCGATTTCTTCATCGGAATTAAAAAAGAATTTGACGGGTATTTTTGTTAAAAGCTTTTCGTTGTCCAGCGCTTTGAGTGCGAATATCCCTGCAACAAGCCCCCCTTTCATGTCGATGACGCCCGGGCCAAAACAGTGGGTGCTTTCTTCTTTGTACCAGTTAAAGCCGGTGTCTTCGGGGAATACGGTATCCATATGTCCGGTAAGGAGTATCTGTTTATCGAATGGCTCATTGCAAAGAGAACTGACAACAAGATGATTACCAAACGTATCCTGTTCAATGATCCGGCAGGAGACGGCATCGGTTTGAAACGTTGACATTATCAGGCGGCCCATCTGATCCACGCCCTGTTTATTGTAAGTCCCGCTCTGAATCCGCACCATCTTTTCAAGGAGAGCGAACATATCCCGATGGTGCTCCTTGAGAAAGCTGATTATGCGATTATGGGATGTCATCTATTTCTTCGCAAAGGAAAAGTTTGGATTGGCGTATTCATCAGGGTCTGCATCCGGGTATTTGACCGATTCACCGCTCCACGGTTTTTTCAGGACAACGTCCGCGCCTTCATGCCGCACGACATTGCTTCTATGTAAAGGAATTTTGCCCCCGGCAGTGGCAATATATCTCGGAATGGCATCACCGGAAATATTGCCGTACATGCTTTCCACAATATCTCGTCCCTTTTCAACCGGAACCCTGAAGTGGGCAAACTGGGGGTTTCGATAGCTGCAGTTAAAAATGTAGTACGGCCGGACATAACTTTCCTGAATAGTTTCACACAGCTTCCACATTTTGACGTTTGTATCGTTGATCCCTTTTAATAGAACGGCCTGGTTCAAAACGGCACTGACGCTTTTGGAGATGCGTTTAAAGGCATCCTTTGAAATGGGCGTAATTTCCTGAGCTGTATTAATCTGAGTGACCACCCTCAACGGTTTTTTCTCGTTGCTTTCTTCGAGGATTTCAAGAAGTTCGGTGTCGACTCGCCAGGGGGTTGTGACCGGAATCCTCGTGCCGAGGCGTTTCATCTTAACATGATCGATGTCGTCCAGGGCCTTTAATATTTTTTTGATCTTTTGGTTGGGAAGGACAAACGCATCTCCGCCGGTAATCAGCACGTCACGGATGCGGGTGTTGTTACGAATATAGCCCAACGCTTCTCCATAGGCATTATCGGGATAGATTTTGTCTTTTTCCCCGATGTGGGCAATCCGAAGGCAGTGGGTGCAGTACATGGCGCACATATTGGTGGCCTTGATGGTGAGAACCCTCGGATAAAACTGGTCGATCAACCGGGCCGGAGAATGATCCGCCGCAACCGGCGGGATTTCAATCCCGATGTTATCGACCATTTCACCGGTGGGAACCGATTGCAACAGCACCGGATCATTTATTTTATGGGGTTGAATCAGACTGGCGTAGTAAGGGGTCATGCGCATTCGATAATTTTGGGTCACCCGCCCCACTTCTTTAATAATCTGAACAGGAAGATCGATTACTTTTGACAGCTTTTCGACAGAGTCGATACAATGCTTGAGCTGTCCCGAATAGGAGTTCCATGATTCATCGGAAATATCCAGAATCGATCTGATGTGACGGGCGTTTTCCTGGATGCTGTCCCACAGTTCGATGCCGCTCGGCGCTTCGATCGTCTTTTGATTCAGGTAATCAACAATCCTCTTATTTGCCTGTTCAACAATGGGAAGCGCATGGTTTACTCGGCCCCCTACGGAAACCCCGTGCTCGTCGATGTTTTGGTGTTTTTTAGCAAGTGATAAAAGGGCGTCTTTGGATATTCCGAAGGCGTCTGGTGTGATATTCAGATCCTTGTTCATGGATTTAAGGCGAACAAAAAGATCGATAACTGGTTTTGTGAGTTCCGTGTTTTCAGCGGCTTTAAAAAGAGAATTTATTTCCAAAGATAGTTTTTCGGAAACCGTTCGAGTTTCAGAAATCTTTTGATCGGACGGGTTGAAAAGACCTTCTATGAGTTCCCGGGTAAAGGCGTCCGTGCTTTCATTGTCTGATCCCTTGTAACTCATTGCGTTCCTCCGGGTCCTGTTTTTTGATGATGGTAAGATCTATGGTTTTTCGCCCCTGCTTCAGACCCTGCTGAACATCGACAGGGCTGTGCCCCAGGGCAACAATGCGGGCAATGAAGGCCCCTTGGGCCACAATAAAGTCGCATCCGGCATGTTCCAGGATGAGGAAATCCTTCTTCAACTTCCCTTCCGCGACTTTTTTGAATGCGTCGCGTTCCTGAGCGCTTTGAGGAATGTATCCCTCGGTTAGAACGGAATCGTGAATCTTATAGTTATACGTACCCCAGTGAAGATTTTTCGGATTTGATTTCATTTCCACGGTATTTGCCGGGAACACCCCTTCCGTGACGGCATAGAATTCGAGCTCCGGCAACATCGGAGACCCCGGAGGCAGCAACTGTTCAAGGGTGCAGCAAAATTCCAGTGTGGTTCCCTGTTTTCGGGCATTGATTTCAAGAAAACGAATGCTGTTTTGATCATCCACCAGGAAGTCACACCCGAAAATGCCCCTGTATCCCTCCCGTGCAAGCCATTTTCCTGAAATTTGCGTATATTCAATCAGCATTGCAACAACCGTTTCTTCCAGCATGGAAGGAAATGAAGAGCCGGTAAACCGTGTTCCATTTTCGATGCGTTGATCCGCAACGCCGGCAATATAAACATCGTCTTCATCGGCGACAACAGCCAGCACGGTCGGATCGTGTCTGTGGGGAATGTAGCGGCTGATCAGATAAGGTTCATCCGGAACCGAAAATTTGTTTTTGATATCTTCAATGTGGTGTGCGATGATGCTGTTCACACCGGCTGCACTGTACTCACAGCAAACAAAGATTCCATCCGACCAGGACGGAAACAGTTCCTGTGCCGTTAGAAGGAGAGAATCGAAGTCACGGCAGACTCGGAATTCGACCACCGGGAGTATATCCTTCAAATGTTGATACTGATATATTTTGCTGTTGATTTTTTTGGCAATCTTTTTGTCCGGTCCCAAAATGGATACATTGGGAATGTCGTCAAGGGTCAGCTCGGGAATACTTTCATACATATAAATATAAACATGTTTTTGCCGATTCAAAAGTCTGTTGATCAAAGCGCGGATCCGGCGACTTGTAGAAACCACTGTCGCAAATTCCTCACTTGAAACTCTGCAGCAAACATGGGCGCCGTATTGACATTCAAAGGTTTCTACATTCGGGTTGATGACGATCAGGTTATCGTAGTTATATTGTTCGAAAACGTCCGGGACGATGGAGATGAAATCGAACTTCCGGTTGAATATGCGGGACAGGGCTTCTTTTAAATAAGCGTTCAACCCGTAATTTTTGAGTTCGCCGATATATAAGAAATATTCCGTGTCCTCTTCCAGTTGAAAATTGGAAAAATATATTTCAGTCATTGTGGGTATTCCGGTTTATTTCCAAAGTGGTCCTAAGAAACAAATGATTCATTAAAACCCCGTCAACTCAGTCGAAAGTTTGCTCGCATTAGCAACTGAAATTATAATTTGCAACCTATTTCTATTTAAAATATAAAAAAATCAGGGCGTCAAATAAAAACTTGTTTAATAGAATACCGTGGATAAAATTGGAAAAAGTGCTTGTCAGTGCCTGTTTGATGGGAGAATGTGTACGCTACAATGGTGTTATCAAGACATTTAAAATTCTTATGAGGCGATTATGGCGCATCATACTGTAAAATCCGGTTATATTCAGCTTGTGGATCGGTTGAACCGGTTTCCCCAGGGGGCGCCTCCTTCCAAGCTGTTATACGAAATCCTGAAAATGCTCTTCAGTAAAACCGAAGCCGGGCTTGTATCACTGTTGCCGTTGAGACCGTTTTCCGCTGAAAAAGCCGCCCAGATTTGGGAAATGGATGCGGGCGGGACACAGAACATTTTGGATGAACTGTGTCGCCGGGCGATTTTGATGGATATGGAAGAAAACGGCCGCCGGATTTACTGTCTTCCGCCGCCCATGGCCGGATTTTTTGAATTTTCCCTGATGCGGGTCAGAAACGATATAGACCAGAAGGTGTTAAGCGAGCTGTTCTATCAATATCTCAATGTTGAAGAGGATTTTATCAAGGATCTGTTTCTTGAAGGAGAAACCCGGCTGGGGCGCGTTTTTGTTCATGAACCGGTCCTCTCCGGAGAAAATGAGCTCCATGTGCTCAACTATGAAAGGGCGACCGAAGTGATAAAATCCGCTTCACCCATCGGTATCAGCACCTGTTACTGCCGGCATAAAATGTCACATGTGGGACGAGACTGTGATGCACCCAAAGAGATTTGTATGACCTTTAATGTTTCTGCGGCTTCTCTGATCAGGCACGGTTTTGCCAGGAATGTCGAGGTGTCGGAATGCCTGGAGGTTTTGAGAAAAGCGTATGAACACAATCTGGTCCAATTCGGAGACAATGTCCGGGAAGGCGTCAATTTTATTTGCAACTGTTGCGGATGCTGTTGCGAGGCGATGATTGCCGCCCGAAAATTCGCAATTCTGCATCCGGTTCATACCACCAACTTTATCCCGTACATTCTGGAAGACGCTTGTACAGGATGCCGAAAATGTGTCACCGCATGCCCGGTAGAGGCCATGACGCTGGTTTCTGCCAACGATTCGCACCATCCCAAAAGGAAAAAGGCAAGGCTTCATGCGGATATCTGTCTGGGATGCGGCGTTTGTGCAAGGGTCTGTCCCGTGGATGCTATTCTTTTAAAATCCCGGGCCAAAAGGGTCATAACGCCGCTGAATACCGCCCACAAGGTCGTGCTAATGGCCATTGAGCGGGGCAAGCTTCAATATTTGATTTTTGATAACCAGGTGTTAAAAAGCCACCGCGCCATGGCCGCTGTTTTAGGCGTCATCCTGAAGCTTCCGCCGATTAAACAGGCCATGGCCTCCCGTCAAATGAAATCGGTGTATCTCGATGCACTGATACATCGTTTTCAACCATAGCCGCATATGCATTCATTCCTGGATGTCTTTGAATACTCGTAAAATTACCGTCAAAGTCTTGCTGCCTGATTGTTCTATGGAGACCGCCTGTTTATTAGATGTTGATCCAATGTATCTTCCTTTAGATCCTGTATGATAAAATGAATTGTTTGTGAAACATTCAAGTCAACAATTTTATTGAAGTTTGATAAATATAATCATATTATCGGCTCGAAAAGGATCAAGAGGAACATATCCGTATGAACTTGAAAAAAAATCGGATTTCCAACCATGTAAAAAGCATACACATGATTGCCGCATGCGGTACCGGGATGGGGGCGCTGGCCAGCATTTTAAAGGATATGGGTTTTAAAGTGACGGGTTCGGACCAGAAAGTGTATCCACCCATGAGCGATTTTCTTTCGGGCAAAGGCATCGAGATTACAGAGGGGTTCAGCGAAAAGAATGTTGCCTATGGCCCGGATCTGGTGATTGTGGGAAACGCCGTATCAAAAGACAATCCCGAGGTTGTCGGAATGTATCAAATGGGGCTCGAGTTCTGTTCCATGCCACAGGCCGTAAACCATTTTGTTGCATCCGGTAAAAAGCCTCTGGTTGTCACCGGAACGCACGGCAAGACCACCACCGCTTCGATATTGGCCTGGGTCCTTTATGAATCCGGACTCGACCCGACATACATGATCGGCGGGATCCTGAAAAATTTCGAAAGCAATTATCGTTTGGGGAGCGGCGCCTACATTGTCCTCGAAGGGGATGAATATGACACGGCTTTTTTTGATAAAGGTCCGAAGTTTCTGCATTATGATCCTTTTGTGGCCATATTGACGAGTGTTGAGTTTGATCATGCCGATATTTTTAGAGATGTCCACCATGTAAAACAGGTCTTTGATGTGTTGACCGCCGGCATTTCACCCCAAAATACACTCGTAGCATTTGACGATGATGAAAATGTCTCCGACCTGATCAAGGATAAATCTTGCCGGGTGGTTAGATACGGCAAAAATGCCGAGTCGTTATGGCGTCTGGGCGCTGTCACCATTCAACCGCCGTGGACTCATTTTGAAGTCTTAAGGCGGGATACCGTTTTTGGGAAATTTAAGACACGACTGGTCGGAGAGCACAACCTTTTGAATGCTTTAGCGGTCATTGCCGTCGCAGACCACCTGACAATACCGGTGGAAGCCATTGCAACGGCGTTTGAAACATTTGAAGGCATCAAACGACGCCAGCAGGTGCGCGGCCAAAAATCCGGTATCACGGTCATGGACGATTTTGCCCATCATCCCACGGCGGTTCGAGAGACCATCCGGGCGGTCAAACCCTTTTATCCCAACGGACGTCTTATTGCCGTTTTTGAGCCCAGAACCAACTCCAGCATGCGTGCCGTGTTTCAGGATGTCTATCCCCTCTCATTCGATGGCGCAGATATCATCTGCATCCGGCAGCCCTCGCGTCTGGATAAAATTCCGCCTGGAGAACGGTTTTCTTCTCAACAACTGGTGGATGATCTCAACCGTCAAGGCAAAAATGCTCACTTTTTCCAGAATACGGAAACCATCCTCGATTTTCTTATTACAGAAGCAAGGTCCGGCGATCTGGTCCTTGTCATGTCAAATGGCGGATTTGACAATATTCACGAAAGGCTGTTGAAATCTTTATGAAAATCGTGGTTTGGGGCAATTCCGCCGGCGGTCATCTGGCAGAAATACTGGCCGCAACAAACAATAACCCGAAAATGGAGGATTTATCCATGGGCAATCCGGTGACATCCTCTACAGTGCATGGGGTTGTCGCGTGGTGTGGAGTTTGATGGTTTCGTAAAAAGTCAATATTGCTCGCTCCGTGACCATTTGGGGGCGTTTCCATCGGTTCCGCTAAATTTCAAGAACTCGGCGCAAGCGCCTCAAACAGCTTGAAATTTTTAACGCTTCACCGCTTGAAACGCTGATTCCCCAAATGCTCAAATGTCGCTCACAAAAGACTTTTTACAAGTT
>JAWOIY010000069.1:0-4462 GCA_046484425.1 Desulfobacterales bacterium
GTCCATCGCCATATATTTTCCCAAAAGGCGATATGAACCATTACGTCGCAGAGTGATCCGGATTCTAATTCTTTGGTTGTCAATGTGTTGCTTTTTGGACAAAAATTTAAAAACAATCACGAAAACTCGAAAAAACGAAATCACGAAATAAAAAAAGTTTTTTTTCGTGTTTTATAAATTTCGTGCTTTCGTGATAAAATTTCTGTTCTGGTTCAGGTTTATCCGCGGTAGGATTTGATACAGCTCATAATAACATTGCATTCAATCCTGAATATCGGGTCACTGCGAAAGATATTGCTATTGACAAGCATATCGCCTTTTATGAAAACACATGGCGATGCGCCTTCACTGCTGAAACCGGATAAAACCATCGCTGTATGTTGAGGTTGCGCAACATTTTAGGTGCGTAACCTGACAGTTTTTATTTAAACAGACTTTGAATCTTTCTACAAACTAAAAAATGTTTCGGTTTACTTCTCTTCCTCAGGATGATATTAAGATATATATAATGATTGATAATAGTTAAGTTACGGTATTCAAATGTCCCTTCTGATCAACGAAATATTTTACAGCATCCAGGGAGAGTCCACATACAGCGGCCGCCCCTGCATATTAGTCAGGCTCGCGGGGTGCAATTTAAGGTGCACTTACTGCGATACCCAGTATGCGTACGAAGCAGGAGAAAAGATGGAGATCGGCCAAATCATGCGCCGGATTACCGGCTACAAGTGCCGATTGGTTGAAATCACCGGCGGCGAACCGTTACTTCAGGATGAAACCCCTCTTTTGATTTCAAGACTTCTCGATGATGGATATGTCGTCATGATGGAAACCAACGGAAGCCTTGACATCCGTCGGGTGGATGACCGGTGTATAAAAATTTTGGACGTGAAATGCCCCACAAGCGGTGAATCCAATAAAAATGATCTGGAAAACCTTAAACGGATTCATCCCAAAGATCAAATTAAATTTGTCATCGGCACCCTTGAAGATTACGTGTATGCCAAACACATTATCGTATTGCTTTGCAAGGATTTTCCCGGGGATCACATTCTCTTTTCTCCGGTATCCGGGAAAATGTCCCCCGCCGAACTGGCAGACTGGATACTTGAAGACAACCTGGACGTCAGGCTTCATCTTCAATTGCACAAAATGATATGGCCGGACAAAAACAGAGGTGTATAATTCGATTATGAGTCCTTCTAAGAAAGCCGTTGTACTCTCCAGCGGTGGAATCGATTCCACCACTGCCATGGCAATAGCCAAACACGAAGGCTTTAAAATTTACAGCTTGAGTTTTTTCTATGGACAGCGCCACGCTTCCGAACTTAATGCGGCCCAAAAAGTGGCAAACGCCATCGGTGTCACCGAACACCTTGTCCTCAACATTGATTTAACCCCAATAGGGGGATCGTCCCTAACAGGTAATATTGATGTGCCAAAAGACAGAGGTGAACAGGAAATGACCCGGGGAATACCCGTTACCTATGTTCCGGCAAGAAACACGATTTTCCTTTCCTTTGCCTTGGCATGGGCCGAGGTCCTCAAATCATCGGACATTTTCATCGGTGTAACCGCAATTGATTACAGCGGATATCCGGATTGCAGACCCGAATATATCGAAGCATTTGAACGGATGGCCAATCTTGCTACAAAGGCCGGTGTGGAAGGCACCACAAAAATCAGGATCAGGACACCGCTTATTCGCTTGACCAAAGCACAGATTATCCAAAAAGGAATTGAATTGGGGGTTGACTATGCATTGACTCACAGCTGTTATGACCCTTCCCCTCAGGGTCTTGCATGCGGCAAATGCGACAGTTGTTTCTTGAGAAGGAAAGGTTTTAAAGAAGCGGGGGTATCGGACCCGACAGGATATGTTGACCCAGCCCTCTGATTCTGTAAATTCGATGACGGATTTGATGTCATTACACCCGCAGTTTCTGTTGCAAAGCGGGACAATATTTACACGGCCTGTTGCTCAAACAAAAATCTCTTTGAGTGCCCACTGAAACGCTTCCTGACATAAATCTTGGATAAAAAATAAACGATTCCAACTGGTTATTTTCCCTCCAAAACGCCCTTGATCTTTTCTGACAGCGCTGCCAGTTTAAATGGTTTTTGTACAATTGTACCTGTTTCCCTGGCAAGCTCTGTTTTCGGTTCTTTTATTTCTTTTGGCATGTCCTCAACGGCAGGTAGATATATACGGACTACGGTCCCTTGGCCCAATTGGGATTCAACCGAAATCCAGCCTCCATGATTTTTGACAATACCATACGCTGCAGCCATCCCAAGGCCACGACCCTGAAATTTTCTGGTGAAAAAGGGCTCAAATATCTTACGTTTCGTCTCCGCGTCCATGCCTCTTCCATTATCCTGAACCGTGAGGCAAGTGTAACGCCCCGGCTCAAGACCAGGATTGTATTTCGCAACCCCCTCGTCAATTTCTTTATTGCTGGTCCTTATGGTGATCTGACCTTGACCTTCTATAGCCTCTGCCGCATTGATCACCACGGCCGAAAGTACCATATGCATCTGGGTCCTGTCCGCAATTACGTTGGAAATATCCCTGGCAAGATTTATCTTAACACAGATAGCGGGAGCGATTTTTTGCTGAATCATGGGCAACGTTTCTTCCACGAACTTATTTAAAGATATATTTATCGGCCAGTACTTTCCCCCTCGTGCATATGCCAACAGCTGATCTGTGAGGTGGACCATCCGTTGAACGGCGTTGCTCATGGCTTCGACATACCGATCTATACTTGTCGTGTTGGGCAGATCCATCCTAAGAAGGTCTATGTTTCCGGTAATGCCTGACAATGCGTTGTTGAAATCGTGTGCAATCCCGCCGGCCAAGGTAAAAATGCTTTCCATCCTTCGGATTTGAAGTTCCTTTTTCTCTTCTTCCGCGAGCTTGCGTCGAGTGATATCTTGAATTTGAACCAGGTAACCACTTGTGCGACGATCTGTCCCGCCGTCCATCGGAGTGATGACGATTTCAAGATAAGCCATCCCAGATCTGTCTCTTTCAACCGATTCAAATTCATCGACTTTATCAAAGTCAAAAGGAGCTTGATATCTCACCGTTTCTCCTTTAAGGAGTCTCGCCTTCAATTCAGAAGCTACGTTCGATGCATCAATCAGTTTGAGATTTTTCATATGAACGGGGTCCGACACACCAAAGATATTCATGCAAGATTTATTGGCCTCAACCAACAGGCCGTTCTGATCGTAAACCGCAATGCCAATGGGAGATTGTGAAAAAATCTCTCTGAATCTTCTCTGTGAGACTTTCAGCGACTCTTTAAGTTTCCATTCGCGAACCACCTTGCCGATCACGCTCGGTATCAGGGTAAAGAAATCTCCGGATTTTACCAAATAATCCCATGCTCCCAATTTCATGGCCCGAATCGCGACGTTCTCATCTCCTTGGCCGGTTATCATGATGACCGGAATGTCCTTTTTTTCTTGATTCAAAGATTCTAAAAATTCGATTCCATTCATGCCGGGGAGGAGATAATCCGAAATAATAAGGTCCGGATTCATTTCATCTAGCCTTTCGAGACAACCGGCAGCCTCCTGAAAATAATGGATCAAAGCATCCGGATAGGCCTTTATGATGGCCCGTTTAATGAGATGAAAGTGTGCTTCGTTATCTTCAATAATCACAAGCTTCAATTGTTTCATTTCGGTAATCCTTAAAACGTTACCACTGATTAGAATTCGTTTTTGAAGGAGAATTAAGTGACATTTTTATTACCTGTTCGGTTTCCGGATCAATCGCTACATATAGAACCCTTCTGTATGCGGCAGTAAATTCAATCCGGATGCGGGAAAGCGAAATTCCCATAGTAAATGCAAGGTATCGAACTTGAGTAATATTTTTTTACGCCAGTGAGTTTGCTGTGGAAAAACCAAGTTCGAACGCCTTTAAGTTATACTCAACAAAGTCTTTTTTTGTTTTTGTTCTAATGGCTTCCTTGACGATCTTTTTGGTCAAAGGAATCTTTCCGGTCTGAATCAGGGCACCCAACAGTACCATATTGACGGACAGAATATTTCCTGCGTCACGAGCCACGGACTCTGCGTTAAAGGCAATCAGCTTCGCCGTCTTGGATCGAATCAAAGATTGAAGCACATCCAGATCCGGATAAATTCCGCTTCCAGTAGTAACCGTAAACGGCGACAGAGGCGCCAAATTGGAAATGACGACCGTTTTGGGATGACACTTGTTTAAAGCTCGAAGCGTTTCCGAAGGCTCGAATCCCACCAGCACATCGGCCTCACCATCCGAGATGATGGTGCTTTGAGCATCTCCGAATACGATGCTCGATTCTACCACACCGCCCCTTTGAGCCATGCCGTGTATTTCGCTCATGCGAACCGGAATATCGGCAATCAGCGCGGATTCTCCGATCACCCTGGAGGCCAGGAGATTCCCCTGTCCGCCTACAGC
>JAWOIY010000227.1:0-77639 GCA_046484425.1 Desulfobacterales bacterium
TGATTCTTTCCCGCACCCTTTCACCCCCTCTAACATGACAGGCGGTTCCCAGACAGATGGAAATGATGTTTCGACCTTTGGGTTCGAGGCTGAACGTGGCATAAAATGTACCGACGCCGTATATCTGGCTGTAAGGAATATTTATTTTTTCGGCAAGGTATTTGAGTGTCGGCTGTGGCAGGTAGTTGAAGTGTTTTTGAATCGCCTGGAGAATCATAATCAGGTTTTCTTTATCATTGCCAAATTCTTCCTCAATGATCTTATCGAGTTCCAAGTAATCGATTTCTACTTCTTTTTCTTGTGTTTTTTTCGCAGGATTGACTTCTTTCATTTGCAAAATCCTTATCCGAGTGCTTATGCTTGATCCGCCAAAACGGGTTGGTAGATGACCGGGCAGTTTTCCACGCAACTGCCACAGCCGGTGCACAGATCCATGTTGATGCTTCGAGCACGCTTGTTGATTTTTACCTTAAAGTTACCCTCTTCCCCCGAAATGCTTTCCACATCTGCAAGGGTAATCAGTTCAATGTTGATATGCCGGCCGACCTCGACCAGTTTGGGCGAGATAATTCACATGGCACAATCATTGGTGGGGAATGTCTTGTCCAGCTGCGACATAATCCCGCCGATGGTACCGGATTTTTCAACCAGGTAGACATAGTACCCGGCATTGGCCAAATCCAAAGCAGCCTGCATTCCCGTGATCCCGCCGCCGACCACCATCACTGCTCCTGTTTTTTTGTTTGACATTTTCTACTCCTGATTTAAAAAAGATGTGATTTCCGTAATATCGATCTGGTTCATGTGGATTCCCAATGTTTCTTCATCGATACCCAAACACAGGCCGAGGAGTTGTGGATAGACAATTGAAGCAAGGGCCTCACTACCGTTTCGAGATATCATCATTTTCTGCACATGGTCAAATTGCAGCTGACAGTAAGGACAGGCGGCGCACAAGTAATCTGCGCCGGCTTTTTTCCCGTTTGTCAGTTTTTTGGCCGTAATATCCATCGAAAGATCGTCGTTCACACCCATTGCCGGCGCCCCGCAGCATTCCAGTTTGCTAACATAATCAATACTGTCGGCACCCGTCACCTCCACCAGTTTGTCAAATAGAGAGGGGGCCACCGGATCGTCAAACTGGGTGACCTTGCTCGGGCGAAGTGCATGGCATCCGTAATGGGTTGCGATCTTAAGTCCTTTAAAGGATTTGGAGATATTGTTTTCGATCTCATCGAGTCCCACGTCATGATACAGTACGGAGAGAAAATGCTTGACCTCAAATTTACCTTCGTACCGCAGGCCTTTTTGCGCAAGGGCGTGTTTGATCTCTTCCTGAAAATCTCCTTCTTCCTTTAAAAAATGTTCGGCTTCCTTGAGGCTGCCGAAACAACACTTGCACAGCGCCATGATGTTCAAGCCCGATTTTTCAGCCCTTGCCAGATTCTCGGATGCGCTAAGGAGAAAGGCCTTCCGGTCCAAATTGCGTACGGGATAACCGCAGCATTTAAAATCCCGGTTGTCGACAAGCTGAATACCGAGCTTCCGCATTACCGCCCTTGCAGCGGTTTCATACTGAACAACTCTGGCAGGTATATTACATCCTAAAAATAATGCGTATTTCATAATGATATCCTTTTCATTATGTCATGTTGGATTCGCTCAAACTGCTGTTGAAGCCGCAGCATCTTCTTCCGAAGTCCTGCTGGCATTTTTAACGGCAAGATTTTTTAAATGAAACAGAATATCCGTCACCTTCACATTCTGCGGGCAGTGTTCCTGACATTGATAACAGGTCACACAATCCCAGAGCATCCGTGGACCGGTTGCCATTTCCGTCAGGCTTAATGCGAGGCAGTTCATGATCTGATGGGGCAGCAAGCCCAGTACTTCTTGAGGGTTTTCATAGTTCATCACCACCGGACACACCGTGGTGCAGTTCTGACATCCAAAACAATGAACAAATGTATCGGAGCCGGGCAATCGATCCAAAACATCTTTATCCCGGTCTGAAAGCGAAATCGGGGTGGTTTTATCCATCACCTGCTCAAAATTGCCGGCAACCGCGCGACTTGCCGTTTCAATGGGTTTTCGATAATCATCCGCAGCAATTTTGTCCCGATTCAACCCGCGATAAAAGGAAAACGGAGACAGCGTCAACAGCTCCGGTATCCCTCTTTGAACCAGATCCTCTCTTACGTTGAACCATAATTCTTTAAGATTGATGCCGGACGGGCAAACCACCGTGCACCGATCACAGTTCGTGCAAAGATAAACGCCTTCTTGTATGGCATGCAATTTTTCGTCGGAAAGATCTTTTCCCCTGGCCAGTGTTTTGAGAAAGACCATCTTTTCCGAAGGCAGGATATATTCATTGCCCAGGACATCAAACGCCGTGGATGCGGAGCACCGCAGGCTGCATGTGCCACAATGTGTACAGGCATCCAGTTCCATGACCTGTCGGGTTACAATGTTCGCAGGGTCGGATTTTTCCTTTTCCATTACCGCATTGGCAAGCAGACTCACCGGGGTGGATATGATATGAAACATCTTGGAAAAGGGAAGATAGGCCATACCGATAAAACACGCCAGGAAATGGATATACCACAGGATTTCCGATGTCCCGACATTGTCCAGTGCCAAAGCAAACGGTTTTATTGTTTTGGCAACCGCATAGCCCGTAAACGCCCACCCCGGACGAGAATGACATTCGGCACAATTGGCTTCGTGGCTGTCCTTTCCCTGCTCCAGGATTTCCTCGTCAAAGGGACCTTTCACATTCGGAGAAACAACGTCAAATTTTTCAACCCAGTAGCTTTCAAGCGCCTCTATTTCTTCGGCATCACTATCTTCATCGAGTCCGGCGTAATCCGTCACCATTCCCTGAAATTCCGTATAAGACGTAATTTTGGCACCTTCCAGAAGGATGCCGGAAAAGATAATCACCACCACAATAAAGATCGCATAGCCATCCATTCCGCTGGTTTTAAGCCTCGGCACTTTCATGATAAATCGTCGAAATATCGCGATACCGATACCGACAACGACCATAAAACCGAAGAGATCTCTTAAAAACATGAATGGATTGACAGTTGAATAATAATCGGAAAAGAGCTTTGCAGAGATAAAGTTTTCCAAGGCATGCATCAAAAGAAGGAGCATAAATCCGCCATACAGGAGCATGTGCATCAACCAGCGCAGAAAATCTTCTTTTAAAATCCTCTTTTGCAGCACGACATCCAGAATAAAGGCTTTGATGAGAAGCAAAATTTTTGAACTGAAAACAACACCGGCAGTTCCTTTGACGGCCGCGGAAAATCTCTGAGACGGTGTGTAGTCCTGGGCTGAAATGCCGATTTTCAAGGAAAACCAAGTATAAACCTTATAGATCAGCCCCAGAATAAAAATACCGAGAGAAATATAAAGAAGCACGTTAAAAAGCATATGACAGACCTCCAAAATTTAGCTTAAAGGATAGATGGTCTTAAACAGCGTTACGGCCTCGATCCTCGATTGTTGGATTATGGATTCCAAAGCAATTTTAATATAAAGTATCAAAAATTTTGTCAAACGATAATTAATGATTTCGAAAAAAGAAACCTTCTATTTTTTTTGAATTATCTATACGATAGGGACACATTGTAAGGGTCGTAATTTGGTCAAATGGTCGAATTGTGATGTTCCTGTCATACTTTTTCTGGATTATCTATACGATATGAACGCATTATGAGGGTCTTAAAACGGTCAAACCATCGAATGTACCTAAAGAACGGTTTCTATCTCTTGGGCGATTCTAAGGGCGGCCTCTTTGGGATTGCTTGCATCTCTGATGGGACGGCCGACCACAATAAAATCCGATCCGCTTCCGATGGCCATAGCCGGCGTAGTAACCCGCTTTTGATCATCCGTTTCCATTTCATCCCAAATTGGACGTATCCCCGGGGTCACGGCGATAAAATTCCGGCCAAAGGCCTGTTTTATCATCTTAACTTCCCGTCCGGAACAGACGATACCGATACAGCCCGCAGCTTTGGCTTTGGCCGCTCTTTCAACCACGAGTTTGTTAAGATCCTCATAAAACACCTTTTTAAACCCGGCATCCTTAATGTCTTCACTTGCAACGCTGGTTAAAAGCGTAACCCCAAGAACACCGACCCTCCCCTTGGCACCGCCAACCGCAGCTTCAAGCATTCTAACGGTCTCTCCGCAATGAACCGTTGTAAATGCAACGCCCAGATCTGCAATACATTCCATGGCACGAAACACCGTTTCCGGAATATCATGAAGTTTAAGATCTAAAAACACATCCGCATTTCCTGATGCTTTAATGAAATCAATAAGTCCCGGCCCGGATCGGATAAAAAGTTCCAGCCCCACCTTGAACATGCCCACCGATTCCGACAGCACTTCAATATATTCCTTGGCCGCCTTTTCGGTCGGAACATCCAGCGGGAAAATGATATAATCTTTTGCCCGTTTCATCTTTTAACCATTCGCCTTTTTAAGTCATTTCGCAATATTCTTCAAAGCACCGGAAACCACTTTAGCGACCATGGTCAGCATGCCGGGTAGACGATAAAAGCGGTTTTCGACAAAGTTGTCCACAGCCTCCACGGTGCATGGGAAACATTTCGCATTCAATTCTACATAGCGCATAATTTTGCGTCCATAAAGAGGATTTTACAGCAAGTGTTTCACATTCATAATAAATCTATTGAAATAACAGATGTTAAAATGCTATGAAGTCTATTCTAAAAGACCGTTCCTAAATTTCGAGACATCTTTTGGGGAAACAATGAACATCACCGAAAACCAACAAGCGCTCTTACGAATGCTTCCCGGGGTAGACCATATCCTTGAGATGGTGAAGACCGACACATTCTTTGACCATGTTCCAAAATCTGTGCTGGTCCGTTCGACCCGCTCCGTTATTGAAAACCTCCGAACCATTATTTTGGATAACCAACGGAACATCATGGAAGCGGAGCTCTCCGATTCCGAAATCCTCGGCAAAATAAAAGAAAGTGTCCGTAAAGCAATGACACCGAAATTGACCCGCATCATCAATGCCACAGGCGTCGTTGTCCATACCAACCTTGGTCGCTCCTTGCTTGCCGATGATGCCATTGAAAATCTTTTAACCATTGCTGGCAGATATTCCAATTTGGAGTTCGATTTATCAAAAGGAGCCCGGGGATCCAGGTACAGTATCGTTGAAGACATCCTTTGCGAAATCAGCGGCGCTGAATCCGCGATGGTGGTTAACAACAATGCCGGCGCCGTCTTCCTTTCTTTAGAAACCATCGCTAAAGGTAAAAAAGTGATTGTTTCAAGGGGGGAGCTTGTGGAGATCGGCGGATCATTCAGAATCCCTGATGTAATGGCCAAGAGCGGCGGAATTTTAAAGGAAGTCGGCACCACGAACCGTACCCATCTTAAAGATTATGAAAACGCCATTGAGCACGACACGGCCCTTCTGTTAAAAGTCCACACCAGCAACTACAGCATTGTTGGATTTACCGCCGATGTTTCTCTTGAAGAACTGGTCGATCTGGGTGCAAAATATTCGATCCCGGTTATGGAAGATCTTGGCAGCGGAACTTTTGTAGATTTTTCCAAGTACGGCCTGTTAAAGGAACCTACGGTTCAGGAATCGGTGAGGGCAGGTGCAGACATCGTTACTTTCAGCGGGGACAAGCTTCTCGGCGGACCCCAGGCAGGCATCATTGTCGGTAAAAATGATCTCATTCAAAAAATCAAAAAAAATCCCATCAACAGGGCGCTTCGAATTGATAAACTCACCCTTGCCGCACTTGAAAGCACATTACGGCACTACAGAAACATAGACCAGGAAATGGCTTCCATCCCGACCTTACGTTTAATGACACTCCCTTTGGATCACATTGAATCCAATGCTAAAGCGCTTTTGAAGATGCTCAAAAATATCGGCGATTCCAGATTATCGGTAAATCTCATCGATATATTCTCACGACCCGGCGGCGGTTCGCTTCCACTTTTAAAAATCCCCAGCAAAGGGGTGGGGATTAAAGTACGGGGGATTTCTGCCAATGCCGTTGAAAAACAGATGCGGGACAATGAGTGCCCCATTATTGGACGAATCGAAGAAGATCTCTTTATCATGGATCTCAGAACCATACTCGATGACGAACTGCAAGTTATTGAAAGTGCTTTTAAACATATGCTGAAAAAGGCCTGGTCATGACACATCAAAAAACCGAACTGTTTCACAATCGCTCTTCCAGCGGGCAGTTTCTCTTTTGCAAAACAGCCGCCAAGTCCAAAAAAGATACAACCGACGTTTTCTCTTCTGTTGGGTCGGAAAAAATTTTAAAAGCATTCCCGGATATTCCGGTTGGGAAAGATTTTATCGAAAAAGCCGTGACCCGGCTCGAATCTTCGGCAGAATTTGATGCCATGGTTGTTAAAATTGACCGTCTCAACCATAACGACACAGAAACGGCCGGTAACGATGAGATTGACCTTTGGCTCGATATCGCTGGTGTCATTGATACCATATGCAAGCATGAAAGCGGGATGTGGGGTCGGCTTGATCGGGGAATGCTCGGATGTTTTTTTACCAAAAAAAATCAGACGTCTCCCCAGGAACTCGCCCAAAAAATTAAAAACATCCTGGCAGAAACAACACGTGATACCGTCTCTATTGGAATTGCCTCATATCCGACGATCAATTTTAAAAGAGACCAAATCCTAAATAATGCAGGCAAAGCAGTTGATCATGCTTCATTCTATGGACCTGACAGCATTGTTTCCTTTGATGCCGTAAGCCTGAACATCAGTGGGGACAACCTGTATCAGGGTGGCGACATCGACGGTGCCATCAGTGAGTTCAAAACAGCGATCATCCTCGACCCTTCGAACGTCAACATTCACAACAGCTTGGGGGTATGTTACGGTGTTTTAGGTGATTACGGGAAAGCCCTGAAAGAATTCAAAGCGGCCCTTCAAATTGATTCTGATGAGGTTATGGCTATGTACAACATCGGTTTGGTGAAAATGTTGACCGGCAAGAACTCCGAATCGCTAAAATACTTCCTGGACGCAGACAAGAAAAAAGAGGAGGATATCTACGAAATTGCATTTCAAACCGGAAGGATCTACCTGAACATGGGAAAACCGGAAATGGCGAAAACGTTCATCGAAAACGCCGTAAAACTGAATCCCGAATCAGGGCCTGCGTTGCGTTTATTGGGTGAATGCTGCGCCGCCTTGAATATGACGGATGAGGCGATTTCGGCATATAAAAAGGCTATTCGAAAAAACCCGAACGATGCCGAATCGTTATCAGCCCTGGGCTATCTATTTGACCTTTTGGGTGAGAATCCTGAAATTACGACTATCTTTTGCCAGCAGAGTGTCGATATTGAACCCGATAACGGTCCTTATCGATACCGGCTTGGCAGCCTTTATCTTAAAAGAAATCAGCTTGAAGACGCACTGTTACAGTTCCAAAAGGCCCACGAATTGGGGCACGACTCTAAGAAGCTGATTAAAAAAATTAATAAATTGATAAATGAAAAACATTATTCTGAATACACTTAAAGAGAGCATCAACGTCAAAGAACGGTTCATTACAGGCAATATCGATCTCATTCAAAAGGGAGCGGATTTACTTGCCACGTCGATTGCATCCGGTCATAAAATCCTGATCTTCGGAAATGGGGGGAGTGCCGCGGATGCACAGCATATTGCCGCCGAATTCGTTAACCGGTTTCAGATTGAACGGCCGCCGCTTGCGGCCTTGGCCTTAACCACGGACACGTCCATAATAACCAGTATCGGAAACGATTACCATTTTGAGGACATATTCCTCAAACAGATCTTGGCACTAGGGAGAAAGGACGATGTCGCCATTGGAATCAGTACCAGCGGCAACTCCAAAAATGTTAACAAGGCCGTTCTTGCGGCAAAAAATATCGGGATGTTCACCATTGGACTAACCGGTCGGGGCGGTGAACTGGCGGATTGCGCAGATCTTGTCTTCGCAGTAAAATCAGACATCACCGCAAGGATTCAGGAAACCCATATCACATTATGCCATATACTCTGCGATCTTGTGGATCGGATCTTGTTTCCTGAAAAATTCGTAAAAAGTCTTTTGTGAGCGACATTTGAGCATTTGGGGGATCAGCGTTTCAAACGGTGAAGCGTTAAAAATTTCAAGCTGTTTGAGGCGCTTGCGCCGAGTTCTTGAAATTTAGCGGCACCGATGGAAACGCCCCCAAATGATCACGGAGCGAACAATATCGACTTTTTACGAAACCGTCAAAATTATGAAAGCACAAAAATTACCTGATAATTGTGATAGATATGCCACAAAAATTTAAGCCGATCGATTTGAGCCGGGTAAAAACCTACCCGCTTTCCCAAAGAAAAAGTAAAGTATCCAAAGCCGATTTTGCAAAAACATGGCAAAAAGGAGCTGATTTCAAGGAATTCCTTGAAGGTCTTCCGGACATACTTGCCGGAAGCCATGTCAAATCCGTCATTTCTGCCATTGCCAAAGCATTTCGAAATCACAAAACCATCGTTCTTGCAATGGGGGCCCATGTTATCAAAGTGGGTCTGAATCCCATCATTATCGACCTTATGGAACGTGGAATTATAACGGCGGTCGCAATGAATGGGGCGGGCATTATTCATGATCTTGAACTTGCGATGGCAGGACAGACATCCGAGGATGTATCAGCATCCCTGGGAAGCGGCACTTTTGGTATGGCCAGGGAAACGGGTGTTTTTTTATGTGACGCCATCTGTCAGGCCGGAAAAACCTCCAGTGGCCTCGGCGAAGCCATTGGTACTGCCATGATCGAAAAAAAACTCCCGAACCTGGAACATAGTATTCTTGCTGCAGGCGTACGGCTCGAAATACCCGTAACGGTTCATGTAGCATTTGGAACCGATATCATTCATATGCATCCCGGGTTTGATGCAAAATCTGCCGGCGAAGCAACCCACAGAGATTTTCGCACTTTCGCATCCGTCATCAGTACCCTTGAAGGCGGGGTCTATCTGAATGTGGGATCTGCCGTCGTACTACCGGAAGTATTTTTAAAGGCAATCACTCTTGCGCGGAACCTCGGGCATCACCTTGATGAATTCACCACGGTAAATATGGATTTCATCATCCACTACCGGCCCATGACCAATGTTGTCATCCGCCCGACAGCCGGCGGTGGACAGGGTTTTAATCTTGTTGGCCACCACGAGATCATGCTGCCGCTTATTGCCGCCGGCGTTATTGAAGAAATACGTTGATCGCATTGATTCAGTTTTAAAGTGTATCGTATTCAACACAAGTGTAACGATTGCTGTTGATTTAATAATTTTGATGATTATTTTATTGGCTTGCCGATTTTTGAAAAGATCGGCAAACCAATGCTTGTCTTCGCAATAAATGGAAAGTTGATCTGTTTTCTATATTAAATTTATTGAAAAGATATAAAAATTTTTCTGTGCCAAGGAGTAATTTTCAATGCCGATTTATGAATACCACTGTGATAAATGCAATAAAGATTTTGAGTGCCTGGTTTTCGGGAACGAACAGCCGGATTGCCCGTCATGCAATAGCAAAAAAGTGAAAAAACTTATGTCAGCATCTACCTTCTTCAGTAAGGGAGGACATGGAAAAACCGTCAAGGCTGCTGCCGGAGCATCATCCTGCACCGGATGTGCGGCAACCAGCTGCACGAGTTGCGGTCACTGATGAAACGAACGCTTAAAATAGGAACCAGAGGAAGCAAGCTCGCTTTATGGCAGGCAAACTGGGTCAAATCGGCCCTTGAAGTTAAACATCCATCTCTTTCTATTAAGCTTGTAACGATAAAGACAACGGGAGACAAGATTCTCGATGTGCCCCTTGCCAAAGTGGGCGGCAAAGGTCTTTTTGTAAAAGAAATCGAAGACGCACTTTTAAACGAAAAAATAGACATCGCTGTTCACAGCATGAAAGATATGCCGGCTGAAATACCGAAAGGGTTGTGTATCGGCGCGATCCCTGAGCGAGAAACCCCGCAGGATGTTCTGATTTCCAAAAACAATACGCCCCTCTTAAAACTCGAGCCTGGTGCCAGGGTCGGCACCAGCAGCCTTCGTCGGATGGCACAGCTTCTCCACGCGAGACCGAATTTGAAGGTATTGCCTTTAAGAGGGAACCTGGATACACGACTAAAAAAACTTAAAACAAAGGACTTTGATGCCATAATCCTGGCAGCCGCCGGTGTCAAACGCCTGGGACTTGAAAACAGGATAACAGAATACCTGGACGAAAAAATCATGCTTCCGGCAGTCGGTCAGGGCGCCCTCTGCATAGAGGTTAGACTGAATGATCCCAAAGTCGGGCCAATTATCGATGCACTTGAACATCCACAAACACGATCGATAATTATGGGTGAACGTGCATTTTTAAACCGTCTTGAAGGCGGTTGTCAGGTGCCCATTGCCGCACATGGAAAAATCGAATCAGACACATTTGTGCTTTCCGGACTTGTAGCCACGATTGACGGCAGAACGCTTATCAGAGAGACCCTTACCGGATTTGAAACTTCATCCGAAAGCATTGGGATAGAACTTGCGGAACGGTTGGTTTCAATGGGCGCTGAAGAAATCATCAAAACCCTAAAAGACGAACTGATTGAAAACTATGAGCGGTAAAGTTTATCTGGTCGGTGCCGGCCCCGGCGATCCGGGCCTGATTACCGTAAAGGGCTTGGAATGTATCCGAAAAGCCGACGTGCTCATCATTGATTATCTGGCATCACCCATCCTGTTACAATATGCATCCAAGGATGCCGAGATTATTTATGTAGGCAAAAAAGTCGGAGATCACACCTTTTCTCAGACTGAAATTAACGCACTGATTATCGAAAAAGCCCAAACGGCTTCAACGGTCGTACGGCTCAAGGGGGGCGATCCTTTTATATTTGGACGCGGCGGCGAAGAAGCGGCAGAACTGGTAAATGCGAACATTCCTTTTGAAATTGTACCCGGTGTGACTTCAGCCATTGCGGTTCCGGCCTATGCCGGGATATCACTAACCCACAGAAATCACACGTCCACCATTGCTTTCGTAACCGGCCATGAAGATCCCACCAAAAAAGAATCACGAATAGACTGGGGAGCCCTTGCAAGAGGCATCGGCACCATTGTATTTTTAATGGGCGTCAAAAATTTAGAGCGTATTGTTCAGCAGCTTATTAAACATGGCATGAGCCCTGATACACCCATAGCGCTCATTCGCTGGGGAACCACACCCAGGCAAATCACTGTTACCGGAACTCTCGATACGATCGTTGAGCGTGTGAAACATGCCGGCCTCAAACCCCCTGCCATTATTGTCGTGGGTGATGTTGTTAAACTGAGAAAAACCTTAAAATGGTATGAAAACCGGCCGTTGATGGGGCGAAGCATCGTGGTTACCCGGGCCAGGGAACAGGCCAGCGATCTGGTCAACCGTCTTTCCGAACTTGGTGCAGAGTGTATTGAATGCCCAATGATAAAAGCATCGCCGCCCGATGATTTTAAACCATTGGACATGGCCATCGATAATCTTTCATCCTATGCGTGGCTGGTCTTTACCAGCGTTAACGGAGTGAATTTCTTCTTTAACCGGCTGTTTGAAAAAAACCGGGATGTCCGCGACTTAAACCGTGTTCGTACAGCGGTCATCGGACCGGCAACGGCCAAAAGACTTTTTGATTTTGGACTTAAAAGCGATGTCGTTCCCGAAAGTTACAGGGGTGAATCCGTTGTCAAGGCATTTGCAAAAGAAGATATTATCGGGAAAAAGATATTGCTGCCGCGCGCAAAGGAAGCAAGACCGGTTCTACCGCTGGAACTTGCCAGAATGGGAGCTGTTGTTGATGACGTTGAAGCCTACTGCACCAAAGCGGTCAAAGACGATGCCGCTGTTATTTTAAAACGACTCGAAGAACGAACCATTGATATGATTACATTTACAAGCTCGTCCACCGTTAAAAATTTTCATGCCTTTCTCCCGCCTGAGCGTTTTAACAGCCTGGTACAAGGCGTCACCATTGCAAGCATCGGCCCGATAACCGCCGATACCGCCCGGAATTTGGGATTTGACGTTCATATTGTTGCCGAATCTTTTACCATACCGGGATTGTGTGAAGCGATTCAACAATACTATCATAAAACTCAGTGCTCTAATTCGTAAGTTCGATAACGTATTTTTATCAGTACAGCTATCTCTTATAAACTGAAGTCCAAAGGCGTGAAAGGATTCAGGGGGTCAAGGATTCGAGGGGCCAAGTGAACTTCTTAAAAATTATAAATAATTGAGCGGAATGGATCATCTTTTTTTAAAAGCGCGTACTGTCTGAGTGGTTACACGGTTTGAAAAAAAAACATTATCCATGGAGCGATTTAACAAACAAAAACATCCTTTTCCCCTCAGTTCATCGAGAGAAGAACCACAAATTCAGCACATTTAAGAATACATGTACTTGGACATACCAATTTTATGTGGAGAAAAAATGGCAAAACACACACACCACCATGTCGAAATGTATGAAGGTCTCATTGGGCTCGGCCTGGATCGAAAAACCGATGAAAATACGATAATCTATTATCTTCAGAAATTCTCGGATGATACACTCATGAACATTTTGGCAACGAGGTTGTCGGATGAAGAACTGGAAGAAATATTTTCTCTTTTGACACGAATCCTCAAAAAACACCTCAAGGATTCAGAGTATCACATCCTCTTCTTAAAAGAAAATCACGTATAATTCGGGAGGTAAAGAGATGTTCACGGAAAAACAGCTCGACAGGTATGCGGATGTGTTGCTGTGGGCGCTTAAAACAGCCAGAACCAATAGATTCAATAAAAATGATATTGTGCTCATCCGTTACGGAACGCCTGCCTTACCGCTTGCTGAAACTGTTTACGCAAAACTTTTAGATATGGGAATTCATCCTGTCCTTCGTACAAACCTCACTGCAAATATGGAACAAAATTTTTTTGAACGCTCAAATCACCGGCAGATTACTTTTGAGCCGCCCGGTGAAAAAGAACTTTTTAACCGGTTAAACGGCGGCATCTTTCTGAATGCACCCGAATCCATAACACACTTGAGTCATATCGATCCCAAAAAAATCGGCAAGTTTGCCGTAGCCCGAAAATATCTGCGCGATATCCTCGATGCCCGGGATCAGGCAGGTAAATTCGGATGGACCTTGTGCACCTACCCCACAAAAGAACCGGCCGGACATGCCAGGCTTTCTTTAAAGGCATATGCGGTTCAAATTGTAAGTGCTTGTTTTCTGGATAAAGTTTCTCCGGTTTCCCATTGGCAAGATATTTATCATGGTGCAACATCCATTAAAAAATGGCTCAACCGCATGAAGGTGAATTTCTATCATATTGAATCAGAAAATCTGGACCTCAAGATAACACCGGGAGAAAAAAGAAAATGGATCGGCATTTCCGGCCACAATATTCCGAGCTTTGAAATATTTCTCTCACCGGATTGGAGAGGCACCCAGGGAATATACTATGCGAATCAGCCCTCATTTCGAAGCGGCAACTATGTAAAAGGGGTAAGGCTCGAGTTTAAAAAAGGGAGTGTGGTTAAAATCGAAGCTCAAGAGGGGGAAGATTTTGTCGTCAAACAGCTTTCAATGGACAAAGGGGCCAACAAGGTCGGTGAATTCTCTCTGACAGACAAAAGATTCTCGAAAATCAATACTTTTATGGCAAATACGCTTTTTGATGAGAACTACGGCGGCAAGTACGGCAACTGTCATCTGGCGGTGGGTTCTTCCTATGTCGATACGTATAGCGGGAATCTAAAGGAATTGACCAGGGAGAATAAGAAAAAGCTCGGTTTCAACGATTCGGCTCTCCACTGGGATCTTGTCAATACTGAAAAGAAAAGGGTTATCGCGCATCTTGTTTCCGGCAAAAAGAAAACCATCTACGAAAACGGCATATTTTCAATTTAAGAATTCATCTTATCAAACCGGTTCAACTCCGGCAGACAACCTCAATAAAACCGTCAAACTTATACCTTGTATTTACCAAAATCATCCGGAGAAAGGTTTTCAAGATATTCCGCCCATTTTTTCCCTTCTTCGCTTTTGTTTAATACCTCATAATCACCTTCAACCATCTGAGATTTCTCAAAAATTTTATCATCCACATAAATAGGAGCGTCAAACCGAAGTGCGATGGCAATCGCATCGCTCGGACGGGCATCCATGTTGAAACTTTTTTCTTTGGATACAAAATATATCCTGGCATAAAACGTGTTATCCTTTAAATCACAGACTTCAACCTTCGATACCACCATATCCAGATTGTCGATAAAATTTTTGAAAAGATCATGTGTCATGGGCCGGTCGAACTTGATATTTCTGAGCGCTGAAGCAATGGATGTCGCTTCGAGCAACCCAATCCATATCGGGACCGCTTGATCACCTTCCACCGATTTTAAAATAATAATGGGCGTGTTTGATGTCGGGTCTATTGCCATACTCGCAATATTTACTTTACGCAACATAACTCTTCTCCTCTCAAACCAAACGCAGTTGGTTCTTTGCTGTCTGTCCTGCCCCACAGTGAATGGGAAAATGCTTGTAAAATTCTGACATTCAACATCTGTCCCACCACGCTTTCATCACAGGAAGTTATGTCATGACTTTGGTAAAAGTTCACGATTTTGTTTGTTGATGTCCGCCCGGTCCACTGGGCGCTCTGACTGCTGTTTTGTGTATTTATTCGATTTTGTTTTTTGCTGAAACCTTCCACAAGAACCGATTGTATCGAGCCTTTCAGTGCTTTGTTTTTGGAAGACGTAAAATAATCTTGCAGATCCAGTACGTGCTGCAATCTTTCTTTCTTTTCATCTTCCGGAATTTTCCCCGAGAATCGAGCAGCTGAAGCGTTTGGGCGATCAGAATATTTAAATGCAAACAAACCATCAAATTCAACCGTGCCGATCAAGTCGAGGGTTTCATTGAAATCTGACCGGGTCTCTCCTGGAAAACCGACGATAATATCGGACGTAATTGCAATCTCAGAACAAGTATTGCGCAGTTTGTCTACTTTTTCAAGATATATCTCCCGTGTATATCTCCGGTTCATCCTTTTCAGGATCCTGTTTGAACCCGACTGTATCGGCAGATGGATATGGTGGCACAATTTGTCAAGATCCTTAAATGCGGCGATCAGGTCTTCCGAAAGATCTTTAGGATGTGAGGTGGTAAACCGGATTCTTAAAAGCCCGTCAACATCGTTAATACGCCGTAAAAGTTCGGGAAATGTGCAAAGGCCTTCCTTTATCCCGTAACTGTTAACGTTCTGGCCCAACAGCGTTACCTCCCGCACCCCGGACTCAACAAGACACCGAATTTCGTTGATGATATTCTCTGGATTCCTGCTGGTTTCTCTGCCGCGGACATAAGGAACGACACAGTAAGTACAATAATTATCGCATCCCTGCATGATGGTCACAAAGCGCGACACCTCTCCATTATCAATTCCGTTTGTGACAAAATTCAACTCTTTAATCTGATCCGACATCTCAATGTCGACAATACGGCATTTCTTCGACGCGATGGTTTGTATGGCATTGGGCAGCCGATCGATAGCGTTTGTCCCGAAAACAAGATCAAGATGCGGCACACGCTCTAAAATCTTTGTACCTTCCTGCTGTGCCACACACCCGCCGACTCCAATGATCAGATCAGGTTTTTTTTTCTTCAGACCGGCCAGTCTTCCTAAAAAACTAAACACTTTCTGTTCGGCCTTTTCCCTGATGGCACACGTATTCACGATAATCAGATCCGCATTTTTAATGGAGGAGGTCATTTCATATCGTAACGACCTTAATCCCCTGGCGATTTGTTCGGAGTCATAAACATTCATCTGACAACCGATGGTATTAATATATAAATATTTTGTTTTCATCTATTGTAATAGTTTAGTCCTTTGAAACAAATCGATTTTATTGGTCTTCGCTCTTGCGAGCTTCGGCGTGGTTCAGCTTACATTCCATGCCTGCAGCAAACTGTATCAGGCGAAGGCGAATAAATGATATTATACAAAATCTTGGATGATCGTGTCTTTTTTGAGATCCTGTAAAATTGTTTCCACCTCATCTTCACATCCGGGAGCAATTCCGAGCAAAACGATTCCCTGACGGGCGTCGATGGTTGTCAGGGTTGCGATACCATCATACGCCTCTAAGATGAATTTTAAAAAACAGATCTCTTTGCGATCAATGCGAAAATATTTTTTTATCGTTTTCACTCTCAGTCTTTAAAACATAAGATTATTACTCAAGTTTCGCAACCGAAATTAAAAGCAAGTCCAACCTTACGCAATTTTTATATTTACTATCATCTTGCTCTTTAGAGTTTCAATAAAAAAAGTCCGGACGAACAAGCCGACAAATGATGATATATGGCCATAATAGGTATTTCTGTCCGATAATCCTCCCCCGGCAAAAAGATATCCTGTTGTCTGAAGCCGCTGATATTTTGAGCTTTTTTAGAAAAATGCGCGTTGACATCGGACATCGCCTTCGATATATGAATTATAAATGAAGCGAACAATTTGAAAATAGTATGTGACGAACATGAAGCACGCCATGTAAGCATCTTTGAGTGGTATGGTTTCAACGTTAAGTTATGTCTGTGCCCACAATGCTTTACGTTGAACGAACAACGCTCGGCCACAGATCTTCTTCAAAAGGTTGCTTAATTTCAATAGGATATGGATACTTTTTCATCCAATGTCCAGCCCGTGTATGACCTTCCTTTTGCTGGTGATTTATCTTTTCCCGCGTAAATAACCACATTTTCGAGTTAGATTATCAGGCTGAAGCAAATTTTTTGTAAAAATACATTTTGGAGCCGAAGAGTGTTTTATATCCAAAATTTCTGATATGTTCTGAGGCTATAGAAAAATTGGACGTTGACATCCCACACCGCCACCGGTATATGATTTTTATTGAATTGCTTGGCAATCTAATTTCGGAGGATATAAGGCAATAAGTCTGTTGATGAAAAAAGAGTGGCAAATACTTCAGCCTGGCATTCATTTGGTCGAAAAACTTTGCGAAATCCTCAATTGCCATCCTGCCGTTGCCTCAATCCTGATCAATCGCAATGTTTCTTCCACGGAAGATATATCAAATTTTTTCAACACGTCCCTCAGCCGGTTAAGCCCACCCTTTTCCATTAAGGATATGGATGTCGCGGTTGACCGGATTTCAGCCGCCATAGAGCGAAAAGAAAAAATCCTGATTTTTGGAGACTATGACGTTGATGGAATTACCGCCACAACCATCCTTCTGGAATTTTTCCGTTCAGCCGGTGCGGATGTGTCTTACTATATCCCTCACAGAATAACGGAAGGTTTCGGTCTGAAAACAGACCATATTTCAAATTACGCACTGCCGAATGGTATAAACCTCATTATCACTGTAGACTGCGGTTCTGACAGTCACGATGCAGTTAAAGCCGCAATTGATGCAGGAATTGATGTTATCGTTACCGACCACCACATCATATCGGACACGATCCCTCCTGCCCTCGCAGTGGTAAACCCCAAACGGAACGACTGTCCATCCGGTTTTCACGATCTTGCCGGAGTTGGCGTGGCGCTTTATCTACTGATCTGCCTCCGGAAAAAGCTTCGAGACACAAATTTCTGGCAGAACCGTCCGGAACCCAACCTAAAAAGTTACTGTGATCTTGTCGCCCTTGGCACACTGGCCGATATGGTTCCTTTAACATATGAGAATCGGATACTTTCTACTGCAGGAATGCGTATGATTCGTTCGACGGGCCGGCCCGGTCTGAATGCACTGATAGAGGTTTGCGAAATCAATAAACATACCATTGACAGCGATGATATCGTTTTCTACCTGGCCCCCATTTTAAATTCAGCAGGTAGAATAGATCACGCTTCAACGGCTGTGGAACTTCTTTGTGCCAGTGATACCCAGACGGCACGGACAATTGCCCATTCGCTCAACAGTCTGAACCAGAATCGGCGCAGCATTGAAAATACAATACTCACCCAAGTCAACGATCACTTAAAGAATAACCCGCATCTGCTCCTGAAAAACACGTTGGTCCTGGCCCACCGAAACTGGCATTTAGGGATTCTTGGGATTGTTGCATCAAGAATTATGAAAAAATATTTTCGTCCGGTTGTCCTGATCACAACAGCAGACGGAATCGGGAAAGGCTCGGCGAGAAGCATTCCTGAAATCAATCTATATGAAGGTTTGTCGGCATGTGCAGACGACATTGAAACCTTCGGCGGGCACTCAACGGCAGCCGGCCTTGAAATTAAGGCCGGGAAGATAGACCAGTTCAAAATCCACTTTGAAAACGCTGTGAACCGTATGGCAAAACCATCTGTTTTTAAACCAAAAATTGCCATCGATTACAAACTCGACTTTGCCGATATTTCAAACAAACTGATGGATGAGCTTGAATCGTTGAAACCGTTTGGCACAGGAAACCCTGCGCCGCTCTTCATGACTGAAAATGTCAGGATTATATCTTCAAAACTTGTGGGCCAAAATCACAGAAGCATGGTTTTAAATCAATCCGGGAAAAATTCGGGTAACCCCTTACACGCAATCCAATTTAACATCGATACCCGTATTCCTTTGACGGACAATTTTGATCGGATTGCCTACCGTCTTCGATGGAATCGATGGAACAGAAGTAAAAAAGCTGAAGTTGTTATTGAAGAAACGTAACATCAGCGGCTTAAACATTTTTCTTGCAATAGACTATTCTTGGAATTATTATTACATTTGTAATATAAAAACCAAATTGAATGTTACATTAAAGGTGAAATATTATGGCCAAAGTATTTCGACCCAGCAGTCGTGAAACAAAGATACTGTCAAGAATTGAGTCTTCAAAAGAATTTGCCCGAAGAAAAGCAATAGAAAACGCAATAGACTGTAAAGATCCCCTTTCCAATGCCATTGCCATGAAGCTCGTCGAGAACAACCTTGTAGAAACCACGAATAAAAATGTTCTCGAAGAACAGATAGCAAAATGTATTGAAAAGCTCAGCCGCAGCGAAGAATTTGATATCGACTATAAGATTGCACCATTTAGAAACCTTGTGCCGAATCCGAATATCGTCAGCATCTACCTTACCGCCTTCGTAATTGAGACCCTTATCAATCATAAAGTCGTGGTCGATATTTACGGTTCAGACGAAGAAATATATTTTTGCATCAATCGGCAAGTTGCAAAATTTCTGCCCTAAAAATGCGCCCTTCCTTCCTTCCCAGGTTAGTGAACGGACCTTTTGATGACCCGGGTCTGTTTATCCCCCTTTTTTTTGAAAAACGTGCCATAATTTTCGATCTGGGGGATATTTATTCACTTTCTGCCAAAGACATCTTAAAAATCAGCCATATCTTTATTACCCATACGCATATGGATCATTTTATCGGATTTGACAGGCTGCTTCGTCTTTTTCTCGGCCGTGATCAACACCTTTACATGTTCGGGCCCAAAGGTTTTTTGAACAATGTTGAAGGAAAGCTCGCCGGATACTCATGGAATCTTGTCAAAAATTACAGCAATCTGCTGGCCTTACATGCAACCGAGGTACACCCCGATTATCTGATTACAAAGCACTACATCTGCCAAAGCGGGTTCGTCCCGGATCAAATGACCGTCAAACATCCTTTTAACGGCCTGCTTCATAATGAACCCTCTTTGTCTGTCTTTTCCCGGATCCTCGATCACAGCCTTCCCTGTCTCGGATTTACCCTCAATGAGCGGTTTCATGTCAACATCTTGAAAGACGGCGTGGCCGAGCTTGGACTCGAGGTCGGTCCGTGGCTTAAGGAATTCAAACAGGCGCTTTTTAATAATCAAGATCCTGATTCGGAATTTGAGGTTGCATACGGCAAAAAAAAACAACATAAAAAAACATTCGTTTTGGGAGATCTTACAAAACAGATAGCCCTGATTACGCCGGGCCAGAAGATTTCCTATATTGCCGATCTTGTGTACAATGAATCGAATGTGGAAAAAATTGTCGATCTGGTGAAAGATTCCGACCACCTTTTTATTGAAGCGTCTTTTCTTGAAAAGGACAGGGATGTCGCTGAAAAAAAATGTCATCTAACGGCCCGGCAGGCTGGCATCATTGCAGGTAAGGCCGGAGTGAAGCAGGTGACACCTTTCCATTTTTCACCCAGATATCAGGGACAGGGGCATCTTTTGGAAAAAGAGGTGATGGAGGCATACGATGATGTCTTGAAGCAGTGAAAATATCTCGCTTTTATCTTAAAAAAAGTTTGTGTTCAGGGGCACGAGCGGGCAGTTATTGTTAATGAAAAACCCCGGCTTGCAAGTCGATTGTTTTACAAGCCCTTTTTATTCTTTATTATATGCCATAAGGGAAAAAGCCTCCCTGTTTCTTTCACTCCCGATAATCGCCACCAAATCATCCGGCAATAATACAAAATCCGCATCAGGATTCGGCTTTAGTTGTTCTCCCCGGACAACACCGACGACAGATGCCCCCGTTCTTTTCCGTATTTCGCTTTCACCTATCGACCGATGGGTAATTGGGCTTTCCTGAGCCAAACGGACCCACTGCAGGTCAAATTGTTGTTCAGCGCCTCGGAGCTGGGATAACATTCGATAATCGTTTCCCTGGTTAAACAGGTGGGCATAGAGTTCCTGTCGAACAGTATCCGTATGTCGTTGCACCTCGGTCGGTGGCACTCGAAGATGGAGAAGAGACTGGCGCGTCATTTCGAGGCTCGCCTCGAACTCCGGAAGAACAACTTCTGACACCCCCAAATCCTTAAACAACTCGAAATAATCAGGTCCGGGTGTTCTCGCTACGATCTGGATGCTCTGGTTTAAACGCCGTGACTGAACAATGATTGACCTGGCTGTGACAAGTCCGGGAATGGTCAAAATCAGAAGAGCAGCATCCTTGATTCCGGCTGCTTCAAGAACAATTTCATTGCCGGCGTCGCCATAAACGACCGTCATCCCGGTTTTCTTGGCCTGTTCAAACTGCCGGTGATCAATCTCGATAATCACAAATTGCATGTTTAAACGTTTTAAAGCCCGGGCGATCTGAAAGCCGACGCGGCCACCGCCGGCAATAACAACATGACCGCCGAGTCCGGCATCCGGTATGTTCGATGACTCGAGTGCTTCATGGCGAAACCAGCGCTTCTTTAATGCGTATATCCTTGCAGTCTGGCCTGAAATCAACGGCGTGAGCACCATCGTCAAAATTGCGGCGGTCAGTACCAGAGAGTATAGATCGTTTCCAATCGAATTCGTCGACATCCCAACCCTTGCCAGCACGAATGAAAACTCACCGATTTGAAAAAGACCCAATCCAACAGCCAATGGGATGACATTCCGATATTTGAAAATGCGAGATATAAATGCAAAAATAAATCCCTTACCGATGCTTGCCGCCAGAACCAATACCATTACTTGTCGGATATGGCCAAATAGGAATGTCGGATCAAAGAGCATTCCAACCGATGTAAAAAACAACAATCCAAAAAGATCTCGAAGCGGAACAATATCGCTCAGGGCCTGGTGGCCGTAGTCCGACTCGCTCAAAACCATACCGGCAAAAAACGCGCCAAAAGCGAAGGAAAGTCCCACCAAGTATGTGATGTACCCCACACCCAGACCGATGGCGGTGATCGCAAGCAAAAATAGCTCCCTTGAATTGAGCTTTGCGATGTGCGCCATCAGGCGCGGCAGCAACCTGGTTCCGAGTAAGACCATCCCTGCAATGAACGCCACGGCTTTGAGGGCTGCAAAACCAAGAGCAGGCAACCCTACCGCCGGATTGTTCAGCTGGGGGAGGATGATCATCATCGGCACCACAGCCAAATCCTGGACGATGAGCATGCCGATCATCACTTTGCTGGAGAGGGTTCCCATCCAACCCTGATTCATAAGCGTTTTGAGAAGTACCATGGTGCTTGAAAGCGATATCATGGCACCGAGCCAGAGCGATGCTTTCCAATCCAATCCCATCAAGTGTCCAATGCCCATACCGAGCGCAATGGTGAGGATCAATTGGATCGGCGTTCCTACTAAAGCGACCATTTTAACCGGCTTGAGATCCTTGAGGGAAAATTCAAGCCCGAGTGCAAACAAAAGAAGCGCAATACCGATTTCGGCAAGCAGCTCGATCTCGTGAATGTTTGAGACCGTGAGGCCTCCTGTATGTGGTCCCAGTAAAATTCCCGCTACGATATAGCCGAGGATGATCGGCTGGCCCAGCCGCTGCAGAAACAGGCCGCAAAAAAATGCTGCAACAACAAGGAGGATGATGTCGGTTGCAATACCCATTTATGTTCCTTTCATGTTTATTGAAACCCCCCAACATGCTGAAAATTGTCAGAATTGAAGATCTCGCTGGAGTTGATATCGCTTCAAATTATGTGGTGCAGAGTTCCGGTCGAGTCTGTCTTTGCTTTATTTGACATACAACAGCCTTTTAGTAAAAATGACACCAAAAGAAAAGATAAATTCCATGAAATCCAAAGTCTCGTCGCGAATAGACGATCCAATACCGTTCCGGAGCCAGCCTTGAGCCCAAAGCAATTTCGCCGAATTCGAAAAATGATTCCGGCTAGTTAACCGCACCCCCCTTAAACAGCTTTGACGTATGTGTACAGGGGGCAGTCATCTCCCCTTCACTTCGGTGTCTCCGTCACTGGTATTTTCAGTAAGTTAGCAGTGGTTGCATTCCTGCCTCCTCCGCATTCTCCCGCGAAAAGCATGCGGGAGCCGCGGTCTCCCCCACTGCTAACTCACTGAAAATACGAAGCGACTCCACCAATAACGTTACGGGAAAACAACTGCCCCCCTGAATATTTACGCTTTGACGGCTTCGTAACAAGTCCAATTCATTAAGTGTTTGGTGGTTTAATTAAATATATGCCGCAATACCAAATTGTTAGACCACCAAACACTAATTACTAAAAACTAAACACTCTCGTAAAAAGGTCGCATTTTTGACTTTTTACGAGACCATCATCTTTGATATTCTAAAAATTTTCGGATTTCCAAGACCTTAAATTGATGTCGCCATTAGGGTCCAAGTAATAATTGACAATCCTTTAAATAAAACAGTATAAACGGTTTTTTCTGTAGAAGGAAAACAGCTGTCGTTTGGAGCAACCGATATCCTTTCTCCTTTGCTTTACAATTACTCTTGTACGAAACACACATGCAATCAACAATAGGTTGGCTGCTTAGTCATTATGAAATATTTTAAGAAAATTTTTTCCCTGTTCCAAAAAGGATTAAGAAAATTAGTATATCTCATAATAGATCGCTTTGATCTGATAGAAGTCAAAATTTTATCGACAGGGCTGATTTTATCTTTCTTGACCTGCTTATACTTATTGTATCTTCTTATTGCAGATCCCCGTCTTTATAGAGTCCTATCTTCTGCGGCAATTTTGCATCTTATGGGGGGGAGAGCCTTGGGGATTGCCGCCTGCCTTTCTGCCGGCATCCCTATTTTCTATACGATCCTGTACAATTTTTTACTTGAAGTTATGATAGTTCTTATTGCCTATGGTATTGTCGTTTTAGTTATGCGAAATATCATTCAGCCGAAATTATTTCACAGCGCGGTGAGGCAGGCTGAATTTGCTGCGCAGGACCAAAAAACCAATATTAAAAAATATGGGACTATAGGGCTTTTCTTTTTCGTAATGCTGCCATTTTTCATGACCGGACCGGTCGTTGGATCGATTATTGGATATCTTCTCCATTACAAGGCGATCAATAATTTTTTAATCGTATTTAGCGGAACCTTGACTTCAATTGTCATATATACCCTGATCGGCAATAATGTTTTAACATATATTGATCAGTACGTTCGGATAGATCTGGTGAAGAAATGGGGGGCAATTATTGTTGGAATTTTTATTGTGGTATTTTTAATATACCACATAAAAACTGTAAAAGCCTATTTAGATAGTGAACCTGACGAAGAATAACCCTATTAAAATTCGAATTCCCCGTTACTTTTCGAACCGCAATGGATTTGTCCGCCGATGCCGAGTGGCGGGCACTTTTGGGTCACAACTTGACGGGCTGTTGCCAAACAAAGATCTTCTGAGCGCTCATCAAAACGTTTTTTGCTCATAAATCTTGGCGAAGTGATAGGAAAGCGATTCCAATTTCATTGCCGGCTTTCCTTTTTTCTAACTCTAGCTCTTTAATAATTCTTGCGCAGATCTTTTCTGGTGTGGCGTCCAGGCAATTGATTGTTACGTCTGCATACTTCGTATACAAGCTGAAGCGTTCATTAAATAGGTCGGCAAAGCTTTGGTCCGGTCTTTTTACAAGCCCTCTAGTATCAAAATCACAAACCCTCGATTCCAGTGTTGGCAGATCAACATTGAGAAAAACGGCTACACCATCTGACTTCAAATGTTTCATGGCTATAGGGCTGTATACAGCGCTTCCGCCTGTAGCAATAACATGATTGTGGACGTTAAGGGTGAGCAACTCCTTCTCCTCAATTTCTCGCAAGGCCATATGACCTGATGTGTCAACTATGTCCTGGAGGGTCTGCCCGTGCGATACCTGAATAAGCACGTCTGTATCAATAAAGTTGAGAGACGTTAGTTTGGCCAAAATGACGCCAACCGTGCTCTTACCTGAGCCTGGCATACCAATTAGAACGATATTCGAGCGAATGTAAGCCATAATGTGTAACCGAAATCAAAGTTGTACAGCTTACCATGATCCCATCATAAATAAATTGATTTCAGTTTTTCTTCAGATAGTACGCTTTTATCTTCTCTACCACATACTCTATCTGATCATCCGAAAGTTCGGGGTATATGGGTAGGGCGAGTGTATGCAGCGCCGCATGTTCGGCTTCAGGAAAATCGCCGCTTTTGTAATTCAGGTCGGAAAAGCACTCCTGAAGATGCATGGGAACCGGATAATACACTTCCGTCCCGATTCCGGCATCACTTAAAAACCGGCGAAGGTCATCTCTTCCTTCCTTTACACAGATCACAAACTGATTGTAGATATGGCGGTTTTCTTTTTCAAACGGAAGCTGAACCGCATCCGTAAGACCTGCATCTTTAAAAAGTTTTCTGTAAGTCCGGGCGTTTTTCTCACGCGCTTGTGTCCATTGGTCAAGATATTTTAACTTGATGGAAACCACGGCCGCCTGAAAGGCGTCCAGCCTGAAGTTTCCGCCGATGAATTTATGATAATACTTGGGGCGGGAACCATGAACCCGAAGCGTGCATAATTTATCATAGGACTCGTCTGAATGTGTCGTGACGATGCCGCCGTCACCGAAAGCGCCCAGGTTCTTGGAGGGAAAAAATGAAAAGCAGCCGAAATCCCCCATTGATCCTGCCCGCTTCCCTCTGTATTCTGATCCGATGGCCTGGGCGGCATCTTCAATGACAACCAGATGATACGTTTCACATACCTGAAGGATCGGCGCCATATCGGCACACTGGCCGTAAAGATGAACCGGAATGACAGCCTTTAGATTCTTACGCTCTGTTCGGGGCATTGAATCGATCGCTCTTTCAAGACATTCGGGAGAAATATTATACGTGTCCGGATCAATATCGACAAAAATCGGTCTGGCGCCGGTCCGGGAAATGCTCCCGGCCGTGGCGAAAAAGGTATACGGCGTGGTAATCACGGTGTCCTTGTAACCGATTCCCGCTGTCATTAAAGAAAGCAATAGAGCATCTGTCCCGGATGAAACGCCGACGGCGTATTTTGAAAAACAATAGTCGGCGATTTCCTTTTCAAGGGCCTCCACCCTGGGTCCCAAAATAAAATACTGAGTTTCAAAGAGTTCTTCAGCTGTTTTCAAGACCTCTTTCTTTATGGTTTTATACTGTTCTTTTAGATCAAGCAAAGGGACTTTCATTTCAGGTAACCCATCCTCTTCTTATCTGAATTTTGCATGAAATATGAAAGCCTCCAACTCGTGCAAAATTCAGGTCTTATTTAAAATCAGATCGCTGTTTGAGTATACTTATTTTTTCCGTCTTTTCTTTCCATTATAACCATTGAATGTCGAAGAAGCCTCAGCCGGCTGACAAACCGTTTGGGCCGCAGGGTATCCGACAAGCCGGTTCACTTCACGAATCAATGACGGACCGGCCTTTAATTTTATCCTGTCGGACAGGGCGATAATCGTCTCTGTCTTTTCCGGATTCAAAAAGTGAATGAAAGCCTGGCAAGAACCCGGATGCCGCTTTAATACGGCATCCAGTTTTTCAAGCAACGCCTTTTCAGTTCGGGTGATATCAAGGTTAAAACGGATACTCGTGGTCCACGTCTCCTCGGCTTTATCCATTGGTATGACGGTATCTGCCAAAATTTTTACCGAGTTTTCCTCCTTTTGAAGGGAACCTTGAACCAAAACAGCGTTATCGTCGGTTAAAAGATCATATATTTTTGTATAAAGAGCTGAAAAGACGATAATTTCAACATCACCATGAAGGTCCTCAAGTGTCACAAACGCCATCAAATCGCCCTTTTTGGTTTTTATGATCTTGGTGTTTCTGATCATACCACCGATCCGAACGGACTCACCGTCATACTGTTCTTTTAGTGTCGACGAGTCTGTGTTGGTAAACTTTTCCAGCAGGTCTTCATATTCGTTTAAAGGATGCCCGGTGATATAGAATCCGAGGGACTCTTTTTCAAAGGTTAAAAACTGTTTCTCATCCCATTCACCGATTTCGGCCATGATCGGCAAGTTAACGGCCTTCTGATCTTCAGTTAGTCTGAACAACCCCATTTGAGGATCAGCCTTTTCCCTCTGAACTCTTTGTCCGTAATCAATACAGTCCTCCAAAGATGCCATCATTCGTGAACGATAGTATCCTGTGGAATCAAATGCGCCGCACTTAATAAGGCTTTCAATCACACGTTTGTTAACCCTTTTAAGATCCACGCGTTCACAGAATTCAAACAACGAAGCGAACCTCCCTTTCTTCCGGGCCTCGATAATAGATTCAATGGCACTTTCACCGACATTCTTAACTGCAACCAGTCCGAACCGTATCTTCGAACCGGTTACGGTAAACGTCTTTTCGCTTTCATTGATGTCCGGGGGCAAAACCTTAATGCCGTGGCTGCGGCATTCACCGATATATTTCACGACACCGTCGGTTGAATGCATTTCGCTGGTCAGTAACGACGCCATAAATTCCACAGGAAAATGCGCTTTTAGAAAAGCGGTCTGATACGCAATCAACGCGTATGCCGCACTGTGGGATTTGTTGAATCCGTATCCCCCGAATTTTTCCATCAGATAAAAGATGTTTCCGGCCTTGTCGGACGGAATGCCGTTTTCCACAGCCCCCTGCATGAAGCGTTCCCGATGCATGGCCATAATCTTCGGGATTTTCTTTCCCATGGCCTTTCGGAGGTCATCGGCCTCGGCCATGGAATAATCGGCCAGATCACCGGCAATCTTCATTACCTGCTCCTGATACACGATAACGCCATATGTCTCTTTCAATATCGGTTCAAGCTGGGGAACAATGTACTCCACGGTTTTTTTCCCGTGCTTTCTATCGACGAAATCATCAACCATTCCGCTGTCTAAAGGGCCGGGACGGTAAAGCGCAACCAGTGCAATGATGTCGTCAAAGGATTCCGGCTTGAGTCTCATCAACAAATCTTTCATCCCCGAGCTTTCCAGTTGAAATACGCCCGTTGTATCTCCGGAACCCAGAAGATGATATGTAGCAGGATCGCTAAAATCCAGTTTTGAAAGATCGGGAGGCGTACCTCCCTGGGCATCGATAAGATTAAGGGTGTTTGCGATGACCGTCAAATTGCGAAGCCCCAGGAAATCAAACTTAACCAGGCCGATTTTTTCAACACATTTCATGTCGAACTGGGTCACAACTTCGCCTTTTTTACCCTTATAGAGGGGCATGTACTCCACCAGCGGCCTGTCTGCAATAACAACCCCTGCCGCATGTGTTGAGGCGTGCCGCGGAAGCCCTTCCAGTACCCGGCAGATACTGATCAAATCCGCAATTTCAGGTTTCTTTTCTGCCAGATCCTTGAGCCTGGGCTCTCGTTCTAAAGCGTCGTCAAGACCGATGTTCAACACATCGGGCACCATCTTGGCGATGGCATCCACTTCGCTGAGAGGTATATCCAAAGCACGACCGACATCACGAATTACGGCCCGGGTTTTCAGATTTCCGAATGTGATAATCTGTGCGACAAAATCACCCCCGCCATATTTTTCAACCACATACTTAAAAACATCTTCCCTGCCGTTGATGCAAAAGTCGACATCAATATCCGGCATGCTTTTCCGGGCAGGGTTGAGAAAACGTTCGAAAATAAGACCATGCTCGATGGGATCCAAATCCGTAATTCCAAGAGAATAGGCAACAAGGCTGCCGGCGGCCGACCCTCTTCCGGGTCCGACGGGAATACCGTTTTTTTTGGCATAGCCGATAAAATCGGCCACAATCAAAAAATATCCTGAAAAGCCCATTGATTTGATGAGGTCAATCTCATATTCGATGCGGTCGACATAAAGCTTCTCATCCGTATTCGGATGCTTTTTTTTAATACCTTCCAATACGGTTTTGAATCCATTCCTGACCTTTTCCTCAAAAATTTCATCTACGGTGTGTCCTGAAGAAACATCAAACTTCGGGAAATGATAAGTTTTAAAATCGAATTCCAGGTTGCACCGCCCGGCGATATTCACGGAGTTTTCAAGGGCGCCGGAGTAATCTTTAAAAGCCTCATACATCTCGGCTTTTGTTTTTAAATAGAGTTGATCGGTTCTGAATTGAAGCCGATCCGTTTCATGAACCGTCTTTCCGGTCTGGACGCACAGCAGCACGTCATGGGCACGGACATCTTCCTTATCGAGATAATGACAGTCGTTCGAGGCAACCAAAGGGATGGAAAGCCTTCGGCCCATATCCAGCAGTGCCTGATTCACCGCCTCCTGAGCATCAATGCCGTTATTTTGAACTTCCAGAAAAAAATTTCCTTCTCCCAGGATTTGAAGGTAATATCGCGCAGCCGCATCAGCTTTATCCATTCGACCTTCCTGAATCAGCATCGGAATTTCACCGTGAAGGCAGGCCGACATTCCGATAAGACCTTTACGATGCTGCATTAAGAGTTCTTTATCGATGCGGGGTTTGTAATAAAATCCGTGAAGTTGGGCAACGGTGGCCAATTTGCATAGATTTCGATACCCTTCCATATTCTCGGCCAGAAGGATGAGGTGTGTAAGCCCACTTTTATCAAGAGGGGTTTTGTCGGTGAGACGTCTCGGCGCCAGATAGAACTCGCAACCGATAATCGGCTTTATTCCGGCTTTCTTTGCCTTTTCATAAAACGTCAATGCCCCGAACATGGTACCATGGTCGGTAATGGCCACGGCGTCCATGTCAAAATCGGCGACACGCTTCAACAAGGGATCGATCCGAATGGCACCATCCAGAAGACTGTATTGGGTATGGACGTGAAGATGTACAAACTGGGATGATGCTTGAGTCATGTTATACGTTCGTTTGGTTTTGGATAGATATAATCGTAATGGATTAGTTTTTAAAATAAATGATTATTGACTGATTGAAATTCAAAATCCCGAATCCCAAAAACAAACAAATAATAATGACCGAAATTCAAAATCCCAAACAAAAAAACTGTCGCTTTGAGCCGTTTTGAAATTTGCAATTTGAGATTTGTTTGTAATTTGGTGCTTGAAATTTGTGATTTAAGACGGCAAACTCCAATACAGAGGCATTTATCTCTGACCTGATCCAAAAAACCTAGATGTCAATGTTAGATACACTTAGTCCAGACGATAATTGGGTGCTTCTTTGGTAATGATCACGTCATGAACATGGCTTTCACGCAAGCCTGCTGCGCTGATTTTAATAAAGCGGGCTTTATCCTTGAGATCATCCAGAGTGCGGCACCCTAAATATCCCATACCCGCTTTTAATCCTCCGATAAGCTGAAAAATATTGTCGGACAGCTTGCCCCTATAAGGCACCCGCCCGACGATACCTTCCGGTACCATTTTATCGCTGGGAAGATCTTCATCCTGATAATACCTGTCTTTGCTTCCTTGCTGCATCGCTTCTATGGAGCCCATACCCCGATAGGCCTTGTAGCTTCGGCCCTGATAAATAACAAGCTCTCCGGGACTCTCTTCGGTACCGGCAAAAAGCCCCCCGATCATCACCACATGGGCACCCGCGGCAAGCGCTTTGGTGACATCCCCTGAGAATTTGATGCCCCCGTCTGCAATCAACGGAATGCTTGTTTTAGCGGATACCGGAGCACAGTTCATGATCGCTGTGATCTGCGGAACCCCGACACCCGCAACGATGCGTGTTGTGCAGATCGATCCGGGTCCAATCCCGATCTTGACGCCGTCAACACCCGCTTTAATCAGTGCTTCAGCCCCTTCCGCCGAACCCACATTACCGGCAATCAGTTCAATGTTTTCGAAATTGCTCTTTAATGTTTTTACAGCGTCAATCACATTTTTAGAATGTCCGTGGGCGGTATCGATGAGAATAATATCCGCGCCTGCCTGCAAAAGGGCCTCTGTTCGCGCTTCCATATCCGGGCCCACACCCACTGCCGCCCCTACTCTGAGTCTGCCCATCTTATCTTTGCATGCATTCGGATATTTTTTTAATTTTTCAATATCTTTTATGGTTATCATACCGATCAGACGATTTCTGTTGTCAACCACCAGGAGCTTTTCGATCCTGTGTTTATGCAGCAGTCCTTTGGAATCTTCCAAGGTAATTCCTTCTGAAACCGTAACAAGATTTTCCTTTGTCATGACCTCAGAAACCTTTTTCTCAAGATCTGTCTCAAATCTGAGATCCCTATTCGTCACGATACCCACCAGCTTGTCGTTTTTGGTAACGGGAACTCCCGAAATGCGATACTTCTTCATCAGCTGTAACACTTCGTGAACGAGCTGATCCGGATGAATCGTCACCGGATCGACGATCATACCGCTTTCAGATTTCTTCACCTGGTCAACCTCGATCACCTGACTATCGATACTCAAATTCCGATGTATAAAACCGATTCCGCCTTCACGTGCCATACTGATGGAAGTTCGAGATTCGGTTACGGTATCCATTGCCGCACTGACAAGGGGAATGTTCAATGTAATATTTTTTGTCAAAGGGGTTCTGGTGTCAACATCACGCGGCAAAACATCCGAATAGCCGGGTAGCAGTAGAACATCGTCAAAAGAAAACGCCTCTTCAGGCGGTAGTTTTTTCATGGGTCCCTCCATCCATCTTTGTTTCAAATACCTAAGCTAATACCGCATAACAAATAGATTTATCTTTTGCAATCTTTATTAGGCAAACGGCATCGACATATTGTAACCTTTTGAAATTCTGACTTTTTAAAAAATATTTGAATTCATTCGCGAAAAATCCGGAATCGTTGCCTTGACAATATGCCGACACCCGTAATAGATAAATCTATTTAAACTTAATGAGACGAGACCATAATACAACAACCAGGGGCGATGAGAAAGGCAAACGATTTAGCAAACATTTTCTTTGGCCCCGGCAGTAAAATAGGATGCCCATGCTTTTTAAAATAAACCCGATAAACCCCCAGGAACGACTGATTAAAAAGGTGGTTGACATACTCAAAAGAGGCGGCATCATCGCTTATCCGACCGACACATTTTATGGAATCGGTTGTGATATCATGAATAAAAAGTCAATCGAAAAAATCTACCAGCTAAAACAGCGAAAAAAAATCAAGCCGTTTAGCTTTATCTGTTCGGGGCTAAAACACATCAGCGATTATGCCAAGGTATCAAATTATGCCTATAAAACCATGAAACGACTTCTACCCGGCCCATATACGTTTGTTCTGGAAGGCTCGAAACTGGTACCGAAGATCATGCTGACCAATCGAAAAACTGCAGGCATTCGAGTACCGGATAACCAAATTTGTCTTGCTCTGGTGGAAGCTCTGGGTAACCCGATTATCACAACGAGCGCAGCATTGCCGGACGGTACGATCCTTTATGACCCCTCACTTATTCACGATTCTTTCCTCCAAACAATAGATGTTGTTATTGATGGTGGTGCCGTCCCGGGCTATCCTTCGAGTGTCATCTCCCTGATCAATGATTCCCCGGAAATCATCCGGAAAGGTTTAGGGGATGTGAGTATTTTTGAGTAAAAAAATGCCCGCATAAGCGGGCACTGTCTTTAATATCAATTTATTCTTGGTTTTTCGCAACAAACCCTCGACGTGTCATTTACGCAACAATCGGGTTTATTCCGGCCTGTATATATAGTCTGCCGACAATTCCGGCTCAAGAAGGTGTTTTAATAACGCCCCTGAAGATGAATCGGTAATATATTTTAAAAGAGAAAATTTTTTCTCTTTTGCATATACCGTAGAGATCTTTCCTTTAATCCCGCCAAGTTGTCCCGCCCACTCAATGGCATCTTCTAAATTTCCGAGCCGGTCTACCAGACCGAATTCTTTAGACTCCTGTCCTGTAAAGATGCGACCATCGGCAAGCGATTCTACCGATTTCCTATCCATCTTTCGTCCGTCAACAATATCTTCAATAAATTGTCTGTGGATTTTTTTTGCAAAATCCTGGAGTATCTTTTTCTCTTCGGGTTTCATCTCTCGAACCGGCGACCCGATATCCTTGTACTCACCGCTTTTGACAACAATGGGAACTAATCCGATCTTTTGAAGCAGTTCTTCGTAATTTGTAAAACCCATGATGACACCGATGCTGCCGGTGATAGACCCGGGATTGGCAACAATTCCGTTTGCCCCGGCAGCGATATAATATCCTCCGGATGTTGCTATGGTGCCCATGGAAGCCACGACTTTCTTTGTAACGACCGTCTTTCTGATCTCTCTGAAAATTTCCTGTGACGGGCCTACGGCACCTCCCGGAGAATTGATTCGAACAACGATCGCTTTTATGCCTTTATCTTCACGGAATTGCTTTAGATGTCGCATTACGTCTTCGGAATCCGCAATAACACCGTTTATCTCTATAATGCCTACTTTTTCTCCGAACTCAAAATCCGCTTTCATTGTACCGAACATGATAAGGAGGGTCATCAATATCATCGCTGAGGCAACTACTGTGGAAAAGGTCAGGATGAAAAAAAGATATGGGTGCCTGCGTGAAAACATAATGCTATTATAAAAATTTTACGATCAATTCCCTTTACCAAAAATGATAAACTCGTAAAAAGTCTTTTGTGAGCGACATTTGAGCATTTGGGGAATCAGCGTTTCAAGCGGTGAAGCGTTAAAAATTTCAAGCTGTTTGAGGCGCTTGCGCCGAGTTCTTGAAATTTAGCGGAACCGATGGAAACGCCCCCAAATGGTCACGGAGCGAGCAATATCGACTTTTTACGAAACCATCAAATATCAAAATCCGAAATAACAAACAAATTCAAATCCAAAATGAAAAAATGACCCAAACGAATCTCATTACATTGGGTAATCTAAATAAACATAAATCAACTAGCAGATTGTACAGGCCAATTCAAGTCATTTTATCCTTCTTAAACCAAAATATTTCGATCCAAACTTGCGTTGATTCTTTTTGGCATTTAATATATGTCTTTAAATTCGAAGTTCAAGGATCATTAAAAAAGGATACGCTGTGAATCAATTTCACATTTTTATCATCAGGGCGGTATTCGGGGCTGTTTTTGCGGTTGTTTTGACTCGTATGTTTTATGGAAAAGTGGAAACTGTCTATGTCATAGGGCTCGCCGTCTTTCTGGTGGGTATGGCCTATGTTATTGAATATTTTAGGAAAAAAAGAGAGAAATAATTGAAACAAATCATACTCGGTACCGCCGGACACATCGATCATGGTAAAACGGCCTTGATCAGAGCACTGACCGGCATCAACACAGACCGGTTAAAGGAAGAAAAGCGTCGCGGCATCACCATTGAACTCGGATTTGCGTTTCTGGATCTTCCCAGCGGGCAGCATCTCGGCATTGTCGATGTGCCGGGTCATGAAAAATTTGTAAAAAATATGGTGGCCGGCGCAACCGGTATCGACATTGTTGCCATGGTGATTGCGGCGGACGAAGGGGTAATGCCTCAAACCCGGGAACATATGGAAATCTGCACCCTTCTCGGGATCAAGCTCGGACTTGTTGTTTTGACCAAAACCGACCTTGTGGATGAAGAATGGCGTGAACTGGTCATCGAGGATATCAGGGATTTTGTCCGGGGAACATTCTTGGAAAAGGCTCCGATTGTACCGGTTTCGTCGGTGACGGGTACCGGCATACCGGAATTCATCAGAACATTGGACGAGCTGGGCGCCCTGCTGCCCGACCGGCCGCCCTCCAGCCTGTTTCGTCTGCCGGTGGACCGTGTTTTCACGATGAAAGGATTCGGCACTGTGATTACAGGCACTCTGATTTCCGGTCATGTTCACGTGGGCGATACCATCATGCTGTATCCTTCAGGAATTACCTCAAAGGTTCGGGGTATCCAGGTTCACAATCAGAGTGTAACCAAAGCCGAAACGGGCATGCGGACCGCTATTAACTTTCAGGGCCTTGAGAAGGCGGTTGTCAATCGCGGCGATGTTTTGTCAAATCCGAATGCCCTAAAACCAAGCTATATGATCGATGTTTCTTTTCACTACCTGAACAGCAATAAAAAACCGATTAAAAACCGAGCTCGGGTCAGATTTCATACCGGGACCAGCGAAGTACTCGGCATGGTTGTCCTCCTCGACAGGGAGGAACTTTCGCCCGGTGAAACCGCCATTGCTCAGATTCGGATCGATTCGCCGGTGGCCCTTATCAAAGATGACCGTTTTGTCATCCGAAGCTATTCCCCGGTAAGGACCATCGGGGGCGGGAATGTTCTCAACCCGATTCCGCAAAAACACAAGCGATTTAAACCCGATGTCATTGAGGGTTTAACAGGGTTGATGGATCATGAACCCGAAAAGATCATTTCTTATCATGTGGCGGAGTCCGGCTATCAGGGTGTTACCCAGGCTGAACTTAAGATAATGACCAGTTTGCATGAAAAACAGCTTCAGAAAGTCTTACAGGATCTGTTGTCTAAACAAACGATCATTCTGGCGGACAGAGAAAGTCAGACGTACATCCACCGCAAAAGCTATGATACCTTCAAAACGGAAACATCTGCTTACCTGGACGCCTATCACAAGGTCAATCCCCTTAAAGCCGGTATGTCCAAAGAAGAACTCAAATCCAAGTTCCCTGATGTGCTGGATTCAAGGCGCTTTAATTTGATGCTGAACCAGATGATAAGGGACAATGCTGTGGTTAGCGAGGACAACGCGGTTCGGTTGGCATCCCATAAAGTGTCTCTGGGCGTGGATCAGGCGGATATCAAACAGAAGATTCTGGACGCCTACCGTAAAAACGGTCTGACTCCCCCTTATTTCAAAGAACTTAAAGAATCCTTTGACATTGAAACATTCCTGGCCAAAGATGTCCTGATGCTTCTGATGGATGAAGGAATCATCGTCAAAGCCAAGGAGGATCTTTATTTTTATGCCGACGCCGTCAAAGATTTGCAGCAGAGACTGGTCGGTTTCCTTAAGGCCCATGGAGAAATTACAACACCGCAGTTCAAGGAGATGACCGGGGTTTCCCGAAAGTATTTGATACCGTTGATCGAATATTTTGATTCCCAGAATATTACCATCCGCATCGGCGATATTCGTAGGTTAAGAAATAGATAATTTGATATTTTTCTTGAAATTTAAACCCGATACCAATTAAAATGGGTTTAAGCTGATATTGCTGATATAAATGACTCTATAACGGGGATATAATGAAAAATTCAAATAACGGCGAGAATGACAAGGTTCATGATTCGGAGTTCAAACGGTTTGCCGCAAAGAGAATCATCGTAATTTCACTGATAATGGTAGTGGCCATATGGGTGGCCGGCGCAATCCTCGGGTATTTCGAAAAATCTGACGAAGTTCAGGTTGCCCAAAAATCTGAAAGCCATGTTTCCCCTGAATCTAAACTCAGCAGCCCGCAACCTGAAACTTTGCACAAGGACGATAAAAAAGAACCGTCACACATACTGACAGAAGAAAATGGCCATGAAACGACAGCCGGTCATCCCGAATACGACAAGGATACGGCCGGCGGGATCATGACAACGGATTTTATTGCTCTGGACAAGGATCTAACCGCAAAAGAATCCATAGAATACCTTAAAAATACCCACCACAAAATCAAGCAGCCGGACCAATTGTTTGTGGTGGATAAGAACCAAACGCTTCTCGGTAACATTACCACAAATCAACTGCTGTTCGCTTCCCCGGAAGTCCGGCTCAAAGATTTTATGAATACCGGCATACCTTCCGTCCATACCGGCATCGACACGAAAATGGTTAAATCACTCATTGACCGGCGCGGATTGTCGTCGGTACCGGTCATCGACAAGGTCAACAAGCTTGTCGGAGTGGTCAAGGCGGATCAAGTCATTCATCTGGCAAAACAGGACATCGTGAAACCCCCGAGCCGTGTCCCTGCTCCGGCACACGAGGTCCCGGAATCGGTGCAAAAGGAAACAGAATCGACACCTGCACCCCACGGGAAAACGACTGCCGAACCACATAAAAAGCCGGTACACAAAGCTCCCGAAGCCGAGGAAACCAAACCCAGAGCCAAAGGTGTGGCATTTGTCGAGGCCACCATAGCACCTCTCAATTATGAACTGAATGAAAGATTCTGGGGGTGGCGGCCCAACGACATTTTGAACGTTACGGACAACGTCAACAATCTCCAGTTGGGGGTCCTTGAGGTCACCCGGCGCACCGTGGTTGCCCTGACCGAACGGTTATCCAGAACCGGCGTCACTGCGATACTTGACGTGAACCTTGAAAACGCCATGAACTGGTTGATGATCAAACCCCGCGATTACTGGTTCCCGTCTCCGGAATCCAAATACAACGCCAGCCTCAATGAACTCAGGATCTATGTGAAAAGGCTTGAAAAAGGAGAGGCCAATTTTTACACCCGGACAGACAACTTGATCCCCTTGCTGATGGCTTTGGAGGACTTATTGGGAAGCTGTGAAGAAAACCTGGTCAAAACCCATGAGGATGACGGAAGTTCGCTGAGTTTTTTCAAGGCGGACGACTACTTTTTCTATGCCAAAGGAGTGGTCAGTGCCATGGGAACCATTCTTGAGGGGGTGTTGGAAGATTTTAAGGTGGTCCTTGAATCCCGTCGTGGGACCGAAGTTCTCCATCACGCGATTGAATCGTGCCATCACGCCGCCGAGATTGATCCGTTGCTTATCACAAACAGCTCTCTCGGGGGTATCCTGGCAAACCACCGCGCCAATCTGGCGGCACCCTTGAGCCATGCCAGATTCTATCTTGGGGTGCTCATTAAGACGCTTTCCACGTAAAAAGGTTCAAGGGTTCAGGGTTCAGCGTTCAGGGTTACATTTTATAAGAATTGAGTAGCGATACTGTCCAAAAACAACATCCCTTTTCGGGTCAGCGCACAGCGGTTTTGAGAAAATTTTACCAATCCTTTTTCTTCGAGATCGGCGATGGTTTCGGCGTGCATCGCTTTAAAGTTTACGTCGAATTTTTTATCAAACGCATCAACGACAATTCCTTTTGTCTGTCTCAATCCCAAATAAATCGCTTCCATCATGAGCTGTTCCCGGGTAAGTGATTCCGCTTGTAAACGCGGAAGCTTTCCGGACGACAGTTCCCGGATATATTTTTTTACACTTGAATGGTTCCAAAAGCGCTGTGGCTCAATAAAAGAGTGGGCCGAAGGACCGAGTCCGATATACTGTGCGAAATTCCAGTATTTCATGTTATGCCGCGATCGGTTGGATTGAAAATCTTGGCTGTTCGAACGGCTGAAAACTTCATACGCAAAGTTTGATATTTCATACTGAACAAAGTGATGAGCACTCAAGAACGCCACCGTGGTCTCATACAAATCGCAGACCTGATTCTCGCGAAGGGGCATGAAGACCTGATTTTGGAGGTCATTGTGCATTGGTGTGCCCGGTTCAAAAGAGAGCATGTAGCAGGAAAGATGCCGGGGCAAAAAATCAACCGCTGATCGTAAATCCTTGAGCCATGATGCTTTGGTCTGGGCAGGAATTCCATAAATCAGATCGAGACCGATGTTCTCAAATCCGGCCTTTTGCGCCCATTTTACCGCTGTTTCGGCATCTTTGCCTGAATGGATTCGTCCGAGAAAACCAAGGTTGGCGGAATTGAAGGACTGAATTCCGATGTTGAGCCGGTTGACGCCGGCACGCCGATATTCCGTCAGTTTTTCAAGGTCCACCGTGCCGGGATTGACTTCCAGGGTAATTTCAGCGTCGGAAAGGATGCCGAAACATCGATGGGCGGTTTCAATGATTTTGTCGATGGCCTTTATGTATAGGACAGATGGGGTCCCGCCGCCGATGTACAGGGTATCGAATACCCCGTCCGCCTTTTGGGCCATGTGCATTTCGACGGTCAGGGCATCCAGAAAACGGGGCTGAAGCGACAGGTCCGTTATGGAAAAAAAGTCACAGTAGGGGCATTTTTTAAGGCAAAACGGGATGTGTATGTACAGACCGGCATTCATCATTCCTAAAGATCAGATGCAAGCTTTATCCCCAGGTCCAGCGCGGTGCGGTTCATTTCGATAAATCCCGGAGGTATCCGGTCTCTTAGAACCTTCATGATGGATTCTGATTTAACGATTTTTGTCAAAGTGATCACCGCACCCAGCATGCAAATGTTGAATACAATGGGTTTCCCGATGGTTTCCATGACACTGTGATACATGGGCAATTCTTTTTGCTGGGCATCGACCTTCCTCTGGATTTTTACAAAACGCCTGTCCGTAATGAGAAGTCCTCCGGGTCGTATAATGGAACAAAATGTATTGTAGGCTTCCTGGGTCAGGCAGACCAGTACATTGGGCTGGATCACCTTGGGATAATTGATATTTGATTCGGAAATTATAATGTCGGAGCGGGTCGCGCCGCCCCTGGCTGCCGGGCCGTAAACCTGGGATTGCACAGCGATCAGGCTCTCATGGAGCACGGCGGCTTCAGCCAGAATGATGGCGGCCGTAATCACGCCCTGTCCTCCGGATCCGGAAAATACCAATCTGCATCTTTCCATTGTTTTTACTCCCTACATGCCTTAGTACATCTATTCTTAATTACGGTATCGTATTTATAACCAAGTTTATTGACTCTTCGTACGTAAAGTTTAAAGTGCCTAAAGTGAGCTAACGTGCCTAAAGTTAAGGTATTCTATCAATTATATAAAATCAGCGGAGCGACACGCGGCGCAAACGCCTGCGCTGCGTGAGCGACTCCTTTTTAAAACTTTAGATCACTTCACACTTTAGATCACTTTAGATCACTTCAAGCCCTTTGCTTTTTCGATAATTTTGTCGTATTCACGGCAATATTCCGGCAGTTCTTTTTCAACGAAAATTCCCCTTTCTATAAGGTCCGGATTTTCTTTTTTGGCTTTAGATCCGATGGGCGTGGTCTTCTTTTTATAACCTTCCATCATATCGACGGCGCTTCCCTCGCGGTTCTTTCTTCCAAAGTAGGTTGGGCACTGGGTCAAAACTTCTACCACTGAAAATCCTTCGTGCAAAATCGCCTGTTTCAGGATCTTTGTCAGCTCTTGGACATGGTAGGTGGTGCTTCGGGCAACAAAAGAGGCCCCCGCAGCCGTGGCCAGCTTAACGGTGTCAAACGCGTGGTCTATGTTGATATAGGGCGCTGTGGTTGCAAGGGTTCCGTATCCCGAAAGGGGAGAGTACTGTCCGCCGGTCATACCGTAAATACGATTGTTCATGACAATAGCGGTTAAATCGATATTTCGCCGGGCGGCGTGAATGAAATGGTTTCCGCCGATGGCCAGTGCATCGCCGTCTCCCATGGGGACGATGAGGTTCAACTCGGGCAGACTCAGTTTAACGCCGGTGGCAAAGGCCAGCGCACGACCGTGAAGGGTATGGAGCGTATGAAAGTCGAGATATCCCGTGATACGGGATGAACATCCGATCCCCGAGACCATGACGATTTCATTTTTGCTCATTCCAAGTTCATCCAAGGCTCTCAGAAGACTGTTCATCACGATGCCGTGTCCGCAACCCGGGCACCAGATGTGCGGAAAAAATCTTTCCCTGATATAATTCTTTACCGCCATGAATTACACTCCTTTTCCCTGGATCACCCGCAGTATGTTTCGAATATCCGTCGGTGTGATAAAAACACCGTCGATTCGATTGGCCAGAAAAACTTTTTCGGGCCGGTCCACGGCCTTTCGGACCTCCTGCATGATTTGGCCCATATTCATTTCCACCACCACGACATATTTCGAATTGGCGCACTTTTCCCGAACAAGAGCATAGGGAAACGGCCATAACGTCTGGAGTTCCAAAAGCCCCAGTTTTTCGCCCCGAGGTCTTCTGCTGACGACCACATGATTGGCCGATCGGGCTGCGGATCCGTATGAAACCAGGACGATTTCGGCATCTTTTAAGTAATATTCCTTATAACGGGTAATTTGCTTGACATTGTTTTGGATCTTATCCACCAAATGGCGAAGAAGACCGTGGACAATTTTGGGATTGTCCGAGGGGAATCCCCACATGTCATGAAACAGCCCGGTCACGTTGTATCGATGAACACCGCCGAAATCGGACATGGGGAGACGTCCGTCTTCCCTCGGGAGGTAGGGGTGATAATCGACGCCTTCCTTCACCGATGTCCGGAGTCGTTTTACCAGCGGCAACTCTCCTTTTTTGGGCACAATCAGGCGTTCCCGCATATGGCCCACGACCTCATCATACAACAGGATCACGGGTGTTCGGTAGGTTTCTGAAATATTAAACGCATCAACGGTGGTTTGGAACACATCCTGGTGATTGGATGCCGTAATGGTAACGATGGCATGGTCGCCGTGGGTTCCCCATCGAGCCTGATTCACATCTCCCTGGCTGACATGGGTCGGAATTCCGGTGGAGGGTCCTCCACGCTGGACATTGACGATCACACAGGGAATCTCGGCCATGATGGCATATCCCAGGGATTCCTGCATCAGGGAAAATCCGGGTCCGCTGGTGGCAGTCATGACCTTACTGCCCGTAAGAGAAGCGCCGATGATGGCGCACATGGATGCAATTTCGTCTTCCATTTGGATAAACTTGCCTCCCGTTTGGGGGAGCCGGTAGGATAGAAGTTCGGCGATTTCCGTCGAAGGTGTGATGGGATAGCCGGCAAAGAAATCGAGCCCCGCGTAGAGTGCACCTTCAACACATGCCTCGTTTCCTTGAATAAATTTGATGCTTTCTTTTTTCATTGTTCATCCTGTTCGGTTTCTATCTCGATGGCAAGATCGGGGCATCGGAGTTCACAGAGCTTGCAGCAGATACAGTCTGCAGACCGAGCCGGAAATACCTTATCGTTATCATTGAGTTCCAGAACGTTTTTGGGACAGAAATGGACGCAAATACCACACCCCTTGCACCATTCAGGATTTATTATATGCGCTTTTAATCTGGGCCTTGCCATGAAAATATCCTTTTATTTCAGAGGTCGGGGAGCCTTTCTTTGTTGAAACGCTCCATGGATAATGCTTTTTTTCAAACCGCGTAAACTCGTGGTTAACGGATCGTAAAGAAAGAACAGGACTTGAGGCCATAATAATGGGTTCGAATCAGCGCAGCCACTTTCCTGCTGTCGAAATGTTCCGGTATGCATCTGTTCTTTCCGACGATCCCTAAACCACTCAAACAGTACACGCTTTTAAAAAAAGATCATCCATTCCGCGGATACATAATTACTTGTAATAAAAACTCCCCGACCCCTGATTTAAAATATAATACATTGATAATGAAGGTTTCGCAATAAACAAATAAAACAGGTTCTTGCGAAAAGGTCACATATGGATTGCATAATGATATAACATCCGAATGTCAAGGGGATATGATAATGACCGGATCTAAATTCTCTTTTGGTTATCGGTTGCCTATCCTGATACTCTGACCAAAATTCCGGCATTGGGTATGGCTGCGAGGGATCCTGTTGATCCCTTTAAGATCATCCTTGCCTGATTCATCGAGATCTTTTCGACGCCGATAGTACGGCAGAGGCCTTCCCCGAGATCGGTAACCATGAGAATCCGGATTCGCTTCAGTTTGGCCATCATGGAGAGGGCCGTTCCGCCGTTGCCTTCATAGTTTCCTGCCAGTTTGTCAAACGCTGTTTCCCAATTCCCGATTTCAAACCAGGGGAGAAAAGTGCTGGATCCGATGCCGTCCGGACATTGGGCCAGGACGATCAGGGCTCCGCCGTCACGGACAAACTTCGACGCATGTTCAATGGCTTTATGACTTTGGATAAAGTTGATATCCTTTGGGAATCCATTGCAGGAGGCAATCACCAGGTCGTATGCTTCGCCGGTGTCTATTTCGCAGTTTTTTCCGTGTGCAGCGCACGCATTTCGAAAATGATCGGTTCCGGTTCCCGGTAACAGGTCGCAAACCCGCCCCTTGCTGTCGAGGATACCGTGGACGGCCAGATCCGCCGGCCGAAAGGTTTCAAATTCCGCCAAATCTTCTGCCAGGGGATTTTGATCCAGTACGCCCGACCGGCAAAACAACGAAAGGGTTCTGCGATTACGATCCAGAAACAGGCCATGGTTGTGATAGATCGAATCCCGGTGACCCAGCCCCGGAAAAATCAGCTTTCGACCGCCGCCGTAGCCGGCAAAATAATGATGGGAGACAGCACCGAAAGTCACCAGAAACGTTGTGTCAAGAATGTCGCGACGAATCAGCACCGGGGTGTCGCGAGAGGTTTTTCCCAAATTGATAAAGGCATTGTCATCCAGGCAGTCGTGATGGACAAACCGAATGTTTTTGTACGTATCCCCATAGGCTGCGAAGCATTCTTTATCCGTTTGCGGTGCGTGGGTGCCGTAAGCGATAAACACCGTTATCCCATCGGGGGTTGCGCCAAAGTCTTGAAGTGTTGAGAGAAGCACCGGAAGAAATTCCGGGTAACCGCACAGCCGGGTTTTGTCGCCGACAACGATGGAAATATTTGAGACTTCAGGATGCAAACGTTCAAGTTTATCACGAAGTCTTGATGTAAACTCAGACGGGGTTATCCTTATTTCAGGCTCATGTATTCGAAAAATCTTTGCTTGATCCGGCAGGATCAAAGGGATTTTTTCGTTCCCGTATTTAATGTTTATCGCTAAGGTCATAGAATGCTTCAAATGGCACCGGCGCGAGATCGGAAACCGGCCCAAGATCAATCGGATCGAATTTATCAGATTTTGTAAGAGTTTAGTCTTTTGAAAATGAATCGCGAAGCTTCCTAAACACAGATTTGTTTCAAAAAGCTAAACAGTTATCAGATTTTTTAAATTGGTGCATGTCGATTAATGTGCCGAACAATTTCTTCCGCAAACTGCGAACATTTGACCTCAACGGCACCCTCCATTTGCCTGGCCAGATCATAGGTTACCCGCTTGTTCGCCACGGCCTTTGACAATCCTTCCCGCACCCGGTCCGCGGCCGCTTTCCAGCCAAGGTAGTCGAGCATCATGGCCCCGGAGAGAATCAGTGAACCGGGATTGACCTTATCCTGTCCGGCGTACTTCGGGGCGGTTCCATGGGTTGCCTCAAAAAGGGCGATGCCGTCACCGATGTTGGCTCCGGGCGCCATTCCGAGTCCTCCAACCATTGCCGCCAGCGCATCGGAAATATAGTCCCCGTTCAGATTGGGCATGGCCAGTACATCATACTCAGCAGGACGTAAAAGAATCTGTTGAAACATGGCATCCGCGATCCTGTCCTTGATTAAAACCTTGCCAGGAGGTGTTTCTCCATTGTAGTCGTCCCATAACTCCTGTTCGGTAAGGGTGTTTTTCCCGAATTCTTCCTTTGCGATTTCATAGCCCCAGGTCCGAAACGCGCCTTCGGTAAACTTCATGATGTTCCCTTTGTGCACAATGGTGACGCTTTTTTTCTTGTGTTCAAGGGCATGTTCGATAGCCATGCGGACCAGCCTGCGGGTTCCGAAACGGCTGATGGGTTTCAGCCCCACACCCGAGTCGGGCCGGATGTCTTTGCCGTCCTCGGCTTTGACCAGATCGATAATTTTTTTGGCTGTGGCGGAACCGGCTTCCCATTCAATGCCCATGTAAACATCTTCGATATTTTCTCTGAAGATGACCATATCCACGTCCGACGGCTTTACCATGGGGCTCGGAATACCTGGAATATACTTCACCGGTCGAACACAGGCGTACAGATCGAGCTCCTGTCGCAAGCCCACATTGATACTGCGGATGCCTCCACCCACGGGGGTCGTCAGCGGTCCTTTGATGGCCACGCGGTACGTTCTGATTTTTTCGAGGGTTTCGTCCGGAAGCCAGGTGGTCGTTCGGTTATACGCCTTTTCTCCGGCCAGAATTTCCAGCCACTGAATTTTTCGTTTGTCTCCGAAGGCATTCAAAACGGCCGCATCCAATACCCGTTTGGCGGCCTGCCAGATATCCGGTCCGGTGCCGTCACCTTCGATAAAGGGAATTACCGGAAAGTCCGGAACAATGAGTTTCCCATCCGCCGAATATAAAATCGCTCCGCTCTGTTCAGTCATGTAAACTCCTCTGTTTCTGCATAAAGTTTTCCGTACTGGGCACTAGATGAATCTCTTCATCAGCTCATCTATCACCTCATCCACATTTTCAGGGGTAATTCCAAACGCTTTACAGGCCTTTTCCGCCCTCTCCAGGCGGCGGCGGTTTTTCATATCGCTCAGACGGGAAAAGAATCCGAGCCTTCTCCCGACCTGATAGACACATTGGCGGTCCGGCGGCATATCTAAAAAACGGCGGACAATGTCCATCATATTTTCTTTATCCCCGGGCAACTTCCCTTCCAGGTTCTGAAAAAGGTTCAGAATATGGTCGCTTTTAACCACACTGGTAATGCCGTTCAACGATTCAATGAAAAGCAGAACCTCCTTGGCCATCATCAGATCCGTGCATTTTTCAAAACGGCCGGTTTCATAATCATCGTACAGTTCCACGCTGTTGGGAATCGCCAATGTCCTGAGCCTTATGAAATCCGGATTTATTTGGTTTAATGCATCGGCGGTTTCTATGGCATGTTCCTCGGAAAATATTTTTCCGCCCAGACCCGGCATAACATATTCCGACAATTCCATGCCAGCCTTTTTTATCTTGAGTCCGGCCAGAATATGGGTTTTTTTGCTTACCCCCTTTTTGGCCATCTTTAACACCTTGTCCGAACCGGATTCGAGGCCGATGTGAACCCGGTTTAATCCGGCATCCCTTAAGGTTTTCAGGTGGTCATCGTTAATTCGGGCGATGGTGTGGGACCGGGCATAGGAAGTAATCCGTTCCACCCGGGGAAAGCGTGTTTTTAGATGCGTCAGGATCTCCACCAGGTCTGAAGGCTTTATAATAAGGCTGTTTGCATCCTGGATAAACACCGATCGCATTCCGCCGGAAACCCAGTTCAAAGCAGCATTAAAAGCACTGGGATCCAAATCGTTATAATTCCCGGCAACTCTGCGAATCTCAGCAAGGGGGGCTCCTCCGGTTTTACCGGCCGTTTCCCGGATAATTTCAACACATCGATGAACCGAATCAATATCTTTTTTTACGTGACCCACCGGACGAATGGAAAACCGTGATTCCTTATAAACCGGGCAGAATGTACAGCGATTCCATGGACAATTTCGCGTAACACGGACAAGAAGGCTGTAAGCTTCACTGGGCGGCCGTATGGGCCCCTGTTCAAATCCCTTGTATTCTTCGGTCAAATGGTTTTTTAGATTCATATTCAGTGAGAAACCCTTAAGTTTTTAAGGTGTCGGGGGTTTTTGATTTTGACCCCCCGAATCTTTTTTTCAAACCGTTCTTACATCGAATCATAAACATCGCAGCTATTAAATCAAGCAATTTGGAAAAAGCCAATATTAAATTTTAAGTAATTGTTTAGATTTTTGAAACAAATCTGTTTTTAGGAAGCTTCGCGATTCATTTTCAAAAGGCTAAACGCTTACAATTTTCAGTAAGCTATCTCAATGGCCATAACTTCTTTGACAATCCATGCTGTTTTGAGATAGAATCGGACAACTTTTGCCAGGGGGCATTGTAATTTGAAGAAATTTAGCGTCGTTGTTTTACTCATACTGTTTTTTCTTTTTGTCGGTGTTGCCGGTATTTATCTGAATATTATCGCCTATGCCCGAAAACCGGGAAGTACAGAGCCTGGCGAACAAGTGGTTATCGTTCAATCCGGCCAGAAATTTAGGACGATTTCTGAATTGCTTCATAAAAAGGGTATGATCAGTTATCCGGTCAAATTCAGATTGTTCGCCCGCATCAAAGGGTATGACAATCGGATAAAGGCCGGGGAATATCTGCTGTCCTCTGCCATGACGCCGGGAAAAATACTCGAGATCATGGTGGATGGGAAGGTGCGCCTTCACAGGCTTACCATACCGGAAGGATATAACCTGAGGCAGATTGCCCAGGCTGTTGAAACAGCAGGGTTCGGGACAGAAGCCGATTTTTTAAAAGTCGCAACCGATCCTGAGTTTGTAATTGCCGCTGGGATTGAGGCCCAAACCCTTGAAGGATATCTTTTCCCCGACACCTACTACTTCCCGTTAGGCGCAAAACCCAAAGAAATTATATCCGCAATGATGAAACGATTCCGATCCGCAATCAGGCCGGAATGGAAAGAACGGGCCAAAAATCTGGAGTTAACGGTTCATCAGGTGGTAACCCTTGCCTCGATGATTGAAAAGGAGACCGGTGTTGCTTCTGAACGAGCCCTTATCTCATCTGTGTTCCACAATCGGATGAAACGGAACATGCGTTTAGAGAGCGACCCTACGGTGATCTATGGCATAGAGGACTTTGACGGTAATATCACCCGAAAAGATCTGGCCTATCCAACGCCTTACAACACATATACCATAAAGGGGCTTCCGCCCGGGCCGATTTCAAATTCCGGCATCGAAGCCATTGAGGCAGCTCTTTATCCGGCGGACACGAAGTATCTCTATTTTGTTTCCAGAAAAGACCGGACGCACCAGTTTTCAACGAATTTCAAAGACCATAACCTGGCCGTTCGAACATACCAGTTGGGCCGATAAAAAAAGATGTAATGGCTATACCTGTAAACTCCCCCAGCAGACCGGACACAGATCGTCGAACCATCCGCCGGGAAGTGCTCGCCATCGTAAATGGGTCAGAAAAAAGACTGACGCCCATGGAACTGCGAAAATGGCTTTACGGCAAATTTCTAATCGACAAAAAAATATTCAAAAGTGTTGTCAGAGATTTGGTCTCGGAACAAGAACTCATATACACGTATCAGTTTGGTTGTACATTTCTTGAAAAATCATATAACAAACCGATTCGCATTTCAAAACACGTGATATTGAAACCCTCCGGCACACAATATCGATCGAATTCCAATGACGTCGTTATTGAAATACAGCAGGGCGTTGCATTCGGTTCCGGCGACCATCCCACAACACGACTGGCAATTCAGGGAATAGAGGCCGCCCTGTTCGGGGAAGACGGTTTCGAAAAAGAAGATGAGACGCGGGCACTGGACATCGGCACCGGATCGGGCGTTCTTGCCCTTACGTCCGTATTGTTGGGGATAAAAAGTGCTGTTGGGATCGATATCGATCCCTGTGCCAGGGCTGAAGCAAAAAAGAACGTTTGGCTGAACCATCTTGAACATCGAATCGAGATTCTTGATCATTTTATCGAAGAAATTAACGGGAAATTTTCTTTGATTACTGCCAACCTTCGTTATCCGACGCTCAATAGACTTTGTCCTCGTATGGCTCAAATATTGGACGAAAAAGGGGCAGTTGTGATCTCGGGAATTAAAACCGATGAGGTCAAGGATCTATTGAACTGTTTTTCACAAAACTGCTTTCGATGTACCTGGAAAGCGGTTGAAAAGGGATGGGTAGGGATGGTATATCAAAAGCTGAAAGCTGAAAGCTCAAAGGTGAAAGCTTAAAAACTTATGGAACACAGATGACACAGATTGTGCGGATTTTCGCGGATATAAAGAAATTAGAGGGCTTCGCCCCAATTGTGAGCGGAGCGAACCAACTTGAATATCTGTGTAGATCCGTTAAATCTGCGTCATCTGTGTCCTGTAAATAAAAAAACAAATGACCAATGAACATGACCTCATTTACACCTGAACAATCGGCAGGGCAGCGTTTGATGGTGGGATTTGACGGAACCGAGTTCAACCCGGAGCTCGAGTTCCTCATTGACACGTTGAAGGTGGGCGGCATCATCCTCTTTTCCAGGAACCTGATAGATCCGGGCCAGATCAAGAACCTCTGTTTAACAATGCAGTCGTATGCTTGTTTTTCCGGACAGCCGCCGCTTTTAATCGCCATCGATCAGGAGGGGGGCCGGGTGGCCCGACTTAAGGATCCGTTTACCCGGTTTCCGGGCAACCCGAAGATGAAAGGGCCTGAAGATGCCGTCTTTTTTGCAAAAACAACGGCCAGGGAGCTTCTAGACGTCGGTATCAACATGAACCTGGCGCCGGTATTGGATGTTGCGCTTCAAGGCATAAACAGTGTCATGGCGGACCGGGCTTTCGGCCATGATCCGGGGTGGGTGTCCGAATTGGGTACGGCGATGATCGAACATCTGCAGACGGAAAAAATCATGGCGGTGGCCAAGCACTTTCCGGGCATCGGCCGAACCGTCCTTGATTCCCATTTTGAATTGCCGGATCTGGACATCGATATGGATGCCATGCAGGGATTCGATCTGCTTCCTTTCAAAGCCGCCATCGATCATCAGGTGGCAGGCATCATGCTCTCTCACATCCGTTACCTGAAGATCGACCCGGATTGGCCGGCCAGTCTGTCGACCATCATTGCCGAGGACCTTCTGCGAAACCGCATGGGCTATGACGGTGTTGTCATGACCGATGATCTCGACATGGGCGCCGTTCAGAAGCATTATGATGTCAACACCGCCATCCGGCGGATCCTTCTGGCGGATATCGATATGGCTCTGATCTGCCATGCAGGACCGAACATCGAAAATGCATTCAAAGAGATATTGGATGTCCAGGTCCGATCTTCCTCGATGAAGGACAAAGGAATGAAATCTTTGGAACGGATTATGAGGCTCAAATCGAAATATTTGAGTGATTAGCTAACCCTATCAGGAATTTCCTTTTTTGGACACAGATAAACACAGATCGCCAAAATTTTGGATTTAAAAAAAGAGATAATATTATCTGTGTAAATCTGCGAAAATCAGTGTCCTATTTCTTGAACAATTAAAAATAGACCAATTCCTTGCTGTAGAGAAATGCCCCGTCCCGTTCGATGTAATCATTGCCTTTTCGTTCTAAGATCCACCCGCTCTCATTTTTTCCGCCAAAGGGAAGCCGCAACGGTGTAAACGTAAAATCCGGATTGTCATGCACCATACCGAAATGTGAATAAAAACGTGCTTTGACCTGTTCCGGGGGCGATCCGAAAAAGGCCAGCAGAAATCCATAGCGGGTTTGAATCAGCTCCGATGCTGCTTCGATCGGATCATCAAACGGCTTTAATAGAAGAAACGGGCCAAAGAGTTCAAGATCCGGCGGGATGTGGGTGCTTTCCGCTTCGAGGATCAGCGGGTACACCATTTCTCCATCGATGCCGCCGGTGATGAGGTTCGACGGCCGGCACTTTTCAAGGGCATTTTCAACAATTTTTCGGGTTCGTTCCACTTTGATCGGCCCGATTTCGGTACCCGGATCAAACGGATCTCCCACTTTCATGTTTTGAGCGGTGTCCAATATTTTCTTTCGAATGGTTTCATAGAGACTGTTGTGGACATAGACTTTTTTAAGAGTGGTGCAGTACTGGCCGCCATTGATAAACGCCCGCCGGGCAATGAATCGGCCTGCCGCCTGGACATCGGCATCTTCGAACACAATGGCCGCCGGCATTCCGCCTGGTCCGGCAAAAAAGAGTTTGTCAAAAGACCGATGGTTCTTCCGGTAGACCTCTCCAACCGCCGAAGCCCCTGAAATAAATAAGACCCGGACATCGCCGTCTTCGACACAGCGTTTGCCGAATTCTCGATTGTCCAGACCGATCATCGGTTCAACGGTTTCAAAGGGTTCGCAAATTTCAGCCAAAATCAAAGCGGTTTTCGGTGTCTGGGAAGAGACGCTGAATCGAAGCCGGTTTCCGGTCAAAAGGGCTGATCCTCCCATCCGTGCGAGCACCACAGCCGGTGCATCATAGGCAAATATGGTGGCCACCGTGCCGTAGGGTCGCCCGCTGGAGACCCAGGGGATTTCTTCTTTCATGGTCCGTAAATAGTCCACCGCCAAATCCACCTCGATGCCGGTGATTTTTACGGGAAACCCGGCGTCTAAAGCAGCTGTTTCCTGCAAATTCGACTTCCGTCGTTCAAGGGCTTCAGCCAGCCGCTCGATTTCTTCGAGTCTTGCGTTAAATTCTTGGTTCCGAGTCATACACCTCTCCGTTCTAAAACGATCTATTCGTCATTATCCCAAAAATGCCTGTTCCAAAGGGTTCAAGGCATTCTTGACTTTTGTTCGATCAAAGATCTATTATCATAATGGGCAATTTGCTGCAATGTTGAAGTTGTCGATATAGACTATAAAATGTTCCGGACGCAATCCGTGTTCCTTGAGCTGTTTTTTGGAAGGTAAACCAACGGTTGAGTTTTGTTTATCCTCAAGTCTGTGGGCGGTTGTCGGGAAACGACCAAAGAAAGGAGGAAGAAAGCCATGCATATTATAGAACAAATCCTGCAGAAAAAGGGATCCGATATCTGGTCTGTTGCTCCAGAGGCAACGGCGTACAATGCATTACAGGTAATGGCAGAGAAGAATGTGGGGGCGTTGCTTGTCATCGATAAAGGGAAGGTGGCTGGAATCTTCTCCGAACGCGATTACGCCCGTAAAGTTATCCTGAAAGACAAGTCTTCTAAAAATACGTCTGTCGGCGAATTGATGACACGGGAGGTATTTTATATCGATGCCGGTTCTACGCTCGAAGAGAGTATGGCATTGATGACAGCCAAACATATACGCCATTTACCTGTTTTAAAAAATAACCGATTGATTGGTATCGTGACCCTTGGGGATGTGGTCAAACAGCTTATCTCGGATCAACAATTCGCTATTCGGGAACTTGAGAAGTATATCACCGGCGGTTACGACTGATCGTCAGGGGCAGGCAAAAAGGATACGCTTTTATCCGATATGGAATGATTTATAAGTTTGAAAGCGCCAGAAGGTCTTGTTCCTTTTTTATTGCGGTCGTTTCCATGTTTTGAACCTGTGCTGAAAGTCCGGCTACAAATGATGCGTCTTTTATGGATTTCAAATTTATTTTTATATTGTATAGCGCACCCAAAACGGCGGTTCTGGCCATCACGACAGCCACAAGCCCGTCGGTGACGGCATTGGGGTTGCCTTTTTGCAGCACGATTTCTGCAAGAAACATGACCTTGAGTGCTTCGGACGCAACCGACAGGGGGACTTCGGCGGCGTGCTTCAATGCATCCTGGATGGCCAAAGTTCTGGTTTTTGCTTCAGCCGCCGTACGCTTTGGCATCTTAAAGGATGAGATCACCCGGCTATATGCCTGGGAATCCAGATCGATGCATTCGGATAGTTTTTTCCGGAGCGCAGCGGCCTTGACTGAGACCTCCTTCATTTGGGCTTTATCCGTTTCCGGCCCTTTTCGGTCGCCGGATAAATTGGCAACCATTTCTACGAGGCCTGCGGCAGAAGCTCCGGCCAGAGCCGATATGCTGCCGCCGCCGGGCACAGGATTACTCGAGGCTGTCCTGTCCAAAAACGCACTCACTTTCATTTCGGTCAACACAATGTTTCCCCCTAATTTGACGTCTCGGAAATGCTACAACTTCTTTAAATTACAATTTTATTAATGGCGACCTTGTTATTTCATCAGAATGGAAGAATGGAATGCTGGAATGTTGGATTATTGGGGATAAAGACGGATAAAACATTATAATTGTAAAAAACTCCTTCAAACCCATTATTCCATTATTCCACTATTCCAATTGAGGCGAAGCCTTTAACCTGTCTTGAAACTGTTTCAAAATCTATTTTCAGTATGGATCGAGTCCCGCTAACGCTTATCCAATGCATCCGATACAAGCTTTTCGATCATGGTTTCGTCAGGAATAAACGGAAGCGTAATATGATTTTTTTCAGGGTGATCCAGATTGTAGGCAATGCCGGTTTCAATGGCATTTTCATTTCTGGCCCAGGCTCTTCGAGCAACTCCACCCATGACGTCCCAGGGGATGGCCCGCCGGATAATATCATCCACACGTTCGCTCCCGTCCAGAACCAAACCGAACCCGCCGTTGACGGCCTTCCCGATACCCACGCCACCACCGTTGTGCAGTGCGATCATGCTCATGCCCCTTGAGGCATTTCCGGCAAAGCACTGGATCGCCATTTCTGCCATGATATTGCTGCCGTCTTTGATATCGGCTGTTTCTCTGAAAGGAGAGTCTGTTCCGCCCGCGTCATGATGATCCCGGCCAAGCATGACGAGGCCGATTTCACCTTCGCGGACCATTTCATTAAATTTCAAGGCAATGTTCATTCTGCCGATGGCGTCCTGGTAAAGGATTCTGGACTGGGTCCCGACAACGAGACGGTGTTTCTTTGCATCCCGGATCCAGATATAGTTGTCTCTGTCCTGAAGGCGCTGTTCGGGATCAATGCACGACATGGCCGCGCAATCGGTCTTGTCGAGGTCTTCGGACCTGTTGCTGAGACAAACCCATCGGAAGGGGCCATAACCATAGTCGAACATCATCGGGCCCATAATATCTTCGACGTAGGACGGGAAAATAAATCCGTCCATTGGATCCTTGCCGTTCTTGCATATTTCAGTGACACCTGCGTCATAGACGGCTTTCATAAAGCTGTTTCCATAGTCAAAGAAGTAGGTGCCGCGATCCACAAGGGTCTTAATGAGCGCGTAATGACGATTCAGAGAAGCGTCAACCATCTTCACAAATCCGGCATGATCGGTTATGAGCATTTCAGTGCGTTTCTCGAATGTCAGCCCCTGAGGGCAGTAGCCCCCGTCGTACACCGCATGACAGGACGTCTGGTCGGAAAGGAGATCGATGTGGATATCGTTTTTCACCGCATGTTCGAGCAGATCGACGATATTACCGTAATATGCGATGGCGACACTTCTTTTTTTCTCCTGATATTCTCTTGCCAAAAGGAAGGCTTCGGCGGGTGAATCAACCATCTTGCCGATCCAACCCTGATCGTACCGGGTCCGGATCCTTGAAACATCGACTTCTGCAATAATTCCCACCCCCCGAGCAATCTCCACCGATTTTCCCTGAGCTCCGCTCATGCCCCCTAAGCCTGAAGATACAAAAAGATGATCGGACAGATCGCCGGCGGACATGCCGAATGTCCTGCGAGCGGCGTTCAAAATCGTACTGTAAGTGCCGTGAACGATGCCCTGGGGACCGATGTACATCCATCCGCCGGCGGTCATCTGTCCGTAGTTGGCCACCCCCAGTGCCGCTGCCCTGTGCCAGTTTTCCTGGTCGTCAAACATCCCTACCATAAGCGCATTGGTTATAATAACGCGTGGCGCTTCGGGGCCGGAAGCAAAAAGACCTACCGGGTGACCGGAGGCAACCACCAGGGTTTGTTCCCGCGTGAGTTCTTCCAGATACCGTCTGATCAATAGATACTGCATCCAATTCTGGCAGACCTGACCGGTTTCGCCATAGGTGACCAGTTCATAGGGGTATAGCGCAATATCAAAATCCAAGTTGTTGTCTATCATTACCTGAAAGGCTCGGCCTTCAATACATCGGCCTTTGTATCGGTCGATGGGAAGTCCTTTGATCTTGCCGGCGGGTCTGAAGCGGTAGCCATAAATCCTTCCGCGTATCAGTAATTCATTTAGAAATTCAGGGGCCAAAGCGTCGTGCCAGTTTTCCGGAATGTATCTGAGGGCATTTTTTAACGCCAGGATCGTATCACTTTTTGAGAGAGAGAAATGTCTCATGGGGGCTCTGCGAATGCCGGCAACAAATTCCGGGATATCGGGCAGTTCATCAAAGATATTTTCAAGCTTAATTGTCATTGCATTTGATGCGTTGTTATTATGACGCATTTTTGTACCTCTTTTAAAGAAAGATGGACTAATCAACGGGTGCCGAATGAATGCTGAATATACCACAATTTTCGATCAAACGACAGTTCAAACAGGGTTGCCCTGGATATTCGTAAAACATATTCGCATACCCGAAAGTTCATCAGGCTTTATCCTTGACACACGGTCCGGATATTTGTGATAATTTTACCAATGAGACATTAAAAAAAGATTACGGGGAAAAAGAAAATGGAACTAGATCAAATAATGGAAGAATACGGTTTTAAAGTATCATCAAGCTGTAGCGGTTTCGAGTGGTATGTCAAAAAGATTCAGTATAAAGGCAATGATGCCTTTGTCACCATCACGGCAGATGATGAACTTCATCTGCCTGATTCCGTGGATGAGCCTGTTCTTGTCAGTATCTCAGACATGAATTCCGGCGATGAACTTAAATCGCCTCAGCGTTTTGAGTCCCTGAAATCTTATCTGGATACACTTAATACGCCGGCCTAAATTTTTCCTGAACGGTATTGCAGACCGGGCAGTTTGCGGGAATATCGTTTGAGACAAGCTATCCGCAGATCCGGCAGACATCATAGTTTGTTGAATCGCCGGTGTTTCTTTAACTTCAATTTCGGTTTAAGTACTTCTTCTAAAAGTATTCGGTGAATTTTTTCCACTTTTTAAACCAGAACAGAAATGGCGATCTGTCAAAGATGCAAAGAAAAATTCCCCTAATGCGTATTCATGAAATGAAAGACAAATTTTCAGACACCCAATACAGGGTCGACGAAAGTGCGTACCCTCATGAACTCTGAGATAAAAGACCCTTTATGTACTTTTTTTTGCCAAATCCTTAAATAGCGGGCTTTTACCTATTGACTTTCTGATTTTGTTGCTGTAACCCGTATTAAAGTAAGGAAAAAGAGGATGGATGAACAATCAAAAAAAAGGAGGGCGCATATGACGAAAGCAGAATTGGTCGAAAAGATGGCAGCAGATGCAAAAATATCTAAATCTGCGGCTGGAGCATCACTGGAATCTTTTATGGCAAATGTGACCAAAGCGTTGAAGAAAAAAGACGGCAAGGTCACATTGGTCGGATTCGGTACATTTGCAAAAGTTAAAAGAAAGGCCCGAAAAGGGCGAAACCCTCAGACCGGCGAGCCCATTAAGATCAAAGCAAGGAATGTCGTTACGTTTAAGGCAGGGAAGAAACTCAAAGACTCGATTTAAGGTTGTTTGTTAAAATTGATAAAAGGCGGTTTAAATCGGCTTTTCATAAAGTTGATTGGCCGCTTTTTTATTTGGTGCCGGATGAAAATGCTGCTGTGGTCAAGGTTTAGACCCCGTATTCTCCTTGACAAGAAACACCGTTTTAACTAAAATCCGCTTGAATTTTAAATAAAATAAACATTGATGGTGTCGTAAAAAGTCGATATTGCTCGCTCCGTGACCATTTGGGGGCGTTTCCATCGGTGCCGCTAAATTTCAAAAACTCGGCGCAAGCGCCGCAAACAGTTTGAAATTTTTAACGCTTCACCGCATGAAACGCTGATTCCCCAAATGCTCAAATGTCGCTCACAAAAGACTTTTTATGAGTTTGCCAACATTAAACAGGTGATCGGAAGCTTTTGAATGAAAAATACATCAACAGTCGGATATCACGGCGGTTCGGCAATACAATTGATCGTGAATGAAGAACGGGCGACCATGCTCAAAAATATCGCTCTGAACCTTCCGGACATTACCCTTAACGACCGGCAACTGTGTGATCTCGAACTCCTGGCTACAGGTGTTTTTTCTCCCCTTGACGGTTTTATGACCCGACCTGACTACGAGGCTGTGCTCGATCGCATGCGGCTTCAAAGTGGCGTGCTTTGGCCCATACCGGTGTGTCTGAGCATTTCCGATACCAAGGCCCGAACCCTGGAAGCCGGTCAATCGCTTGCTTTAAGAGATCACGAAGGGTTCCTGCTCGCTATCATGCATATTGAAGATATGTGGTCCGTGAACCGGGAGAAAGAGGCTTTGCTGGTTTATGGCACAACCAATACAACCCACCAGGGCGTTCAGTATCTATACAATACGGAAGGTGATTATTACATCGGGGGCAAAGTTGAAGTCCTGAGCACCCCCCTTCACTTTGACTTCAAACAGCTCCGCATGACGCCCCAAGAGACTCGGAGTGTTTATCAAAAACTAAAATGGCAAAGGGTTGTAGGATTTCAGACTCGGAACCCCATCCAGCGCCTTCAGTTTGAGATGACGGTGAAAGCCATGCGCCAAGCCAAGGCCAATCTTCTACTTCTTCCTGTTACCGGTATGACAAAACCCGGAGATTTTGACCACTACACGAGGGTCCGATGCTATCGGGCGGTAACTCGCCATTATCCGCCGGATTCTTTTGTACTGAACCTGCTCCCACTTTCCATGCGTCTGGCCGGCCCGAGAGAAGCGATTTTACACGCCATTATCGCTAAAAACTTTGGCTGTACTCACTTTATTGTCGGAAGGGACCACGCCAGTCCTGGAACAGATGCCGCCGGAAATTCTTTCTACGACAGCGGTTCGGCTCAAAGAATGGCCGAGCAATACAGCAAGGAGATCGGAGTGGCGATTATTCCTTTTGAAGAACTTGTCTATTTACCCTTTGAGGATGAGTTTCGCTCATCAGATCACATACCCGAGGGAGAGCAGTATATTTCTTTTTCTAGCTCCCATATTCGCGAACGAATCAGAACAGGACGGAAAATACCGGAGTGGGCAACGTTTCCGGAAGTTGTGGCCGAACTGAAAAAAGCTTATCCATCCCCGGAAAAACAGGGTTTTACAATATTTTTGACAGGTCTTTCAGGTGCAGGGAAATCGACCATAGCAAAGGTGCTGTATGCACGTTTTCTTGAAATGGGTGATCGACCGGTAACCTTGCTGGACGGCGATATTGTTCGACGAAATCTCTCAAGCCGGCTTAGCTTTTCCAAGGAAGACAGAGATATTAATGTGCGGCGCATCGGCTTTGTGGCCGGTGAGATTACCAAGAATCGCGGCATTGCCATCTGCGCACCTATCGCACCATACAATGCAACCCGGACGGAAATCAGGAAAAGCATCGAAAACTACGGTGGATTTTTCGAAGTGCATGTATCTACTCCGATAGAGGTTTGTGAGACCAGGGACCGAAAGGGGATGTATGCCAAGGCTCGTGCCGGGCTGATCAAGGGGTTTACCGGGGTTGATGATCCCTACGAGATACCGGAATCACCGGAGGTGAAAATCGATACAGCCGATCTTACACCCGATGAAGCCGCCCAGGAGATATTGCTGTTGCTGGGTCAGAAGGGGTATATTTAGAATAACCCGGGTTGAGCGGTTTAAGGTTCACGGTTCCGGGTTGAAAATCCTTCTCAATATTACAACCCTTGAACTTTGAACCCTGAAACTGGGACCGAACCTAACCAGAGGTGCAATGGAAGTAAAACCAAATCAATTAAACGACCATCTGTTAACTGCATTATTGGCTTCAAAAGAAGCCGGCCTGGCGGTTCTCGATGTATATCAACAGGATTTTGATGTTTCGTACAAAGAGGACAAGTCGCCGCTCACCGTTGCAGATCAGTGTTCCCACAACATCATCGTTAATTGTTTAACCGATTCAGCCGGAGAAGGCATTCCGATTTTAAGTGAGGAAGGAAAGGACGTTCCCTTTGAAGAAAGACACCAATGGGAGTATTTCTGGCTCATAGACCCCCTGGACGGCACCAAGGAGTTTGTTAAAAGAAACGGAGAGTTTACCGTTAATATTTCGTTAATTCATCAAACCCGGTCAATTCTCGGGGTAATTTATGCGCCGGTGATGAACCTTTTTTATTTCGCATCCGAGGGATTGGGGTCTTACAGACTTAATGGCAATGTTGCTTTCGAGCTGTTGAAGGACATGGTTCCCGAAAATAAAAGGGCCGACGTGTTGAAGGCCGTGCTGGAGCAGTCCGACAGGTTGCCGAATCATGACCGACGCTCCGGAACCGGTGCCTCACAATTGGCAATCATCGGGAGTCGTTCTCATTCCTCCAATGAATTCAATGCCTTTGTGGAAGACATGAAAAAAACACATGCAAAGGTCGAACTCATGTCTGCCGGAAGCTCTCTAAAGTTGTGCCTGGTAGCTGAAGGAAGGGCTGATATTTATCCCAGGTTTGGCCCGACAATGGAGTGGGATATCGCTGCAGGCCAGGCCATCGTGGAACAGGCAAGAGGAAGTGTCGTAAGTTATGAAACGGGCGAGCCGCTGAAGTACAATAAAGAAAACCTCCTGAATCCATGGTTTATAGTCAAGGCCCATGGGTATCGGTGATTCATAAATATGGTATCGGGGCCGGCCTTATCCTTAGGCGCGTTCAATAACATAAAAAGGGGTTATATAGTTTTTTATAACCCCTTTATTTATGTGGTAGGCGGTACTGGATTTGAACCAGTGACTTCTACCGTGTGAAGGTAGCACTCTCCCGCTGAGTTAACCGCCCATTATCAGGGCTTATCAACATGTTCCTTCAATTCTTTTCCGACCTTGAAGAAGGGTAATTTTTTGGAGGTCACTTGGATCTGGACGCCGGTTTTCGGATTCCGTCCGGTGTACGGCTTGTAATTTTTAACCGAGAAACTGCCGAAACCTCTGATTTCAACGCGATCACCTTTTGCGAGTGTTTCTTTTAGTGCGTCGAAAAACGTGTCCACAACTTTTCCGGCTTCTTTTCTGCTAAGGTCCACTTTATCTTTCAAGGCGTTGATTAAATCGGATCTGTTCATGACGACTCCTTAATAGAAATAGATCATTGAGTCATATTGATAAGCGTAACTTCAGTTCGCTGAAGGATATTCATTCTTTATATAGGTATTAAAAAATTTTAAGTCAAGAACTTTTTAACATATTTAAAACACTTTCTTATTCTATGTTTTCCGATGCAGAATCGCTAAGTTCCGAAATTTCTTTGGGTGTCGGAAGGTCCTCAAGATTTCTCAGTTCAAAGACCTCAAGAAATTGTTTTGTGGTCGCATAAATCAGCGGCCGGCCGGGAATTGTCTTTCTTCCCAGAACCCGAACCAGTTTTCGTTCGAGAAGCATGCGAAGAATGCCGCCGCAGCTGACGCCGCGAATATGCTCGATATCGTTGCGGATGATCGGTTGCTTATAGGCGATAATCGCAAGCGTCTCAAGGGCGGCCTTGCTAAGACGCGTCGGTTTAGGCTGAATAAGCCGTTTGATCCATTCACTGTATTCAGGGCGGGTCCGGATTTGGTATCCGCTTGCGACTTCCCGCAAAAAGAAACCCCCTTTCCGATTTTCATATTCCAATGAAAGTTCGTTGAGTGCGTTTTGAATCTCTTTCTTTTCCGCCTGGACGAGGATGTTTTTGATACGATCGACGGTCAGCGGTTCCTCGGCTACCAGAAGGAGGCTTTCTATAATATTTTTTATGTCTTCCATTACAGGTAAAAGAGTCTGATAATGCCGGTTTGTCTATTCTGGACAATATTGATCAATGAGAGTCTTACCATTTCGAGAATTGCAAGAAATGTGACCACCACTTCACTTTTGTCGGTATCACTGGAAAAAAGTTCGTTAAAAGTCACTGATTCCCGGGTTTCGAGGATATCTACAATCTGAACGATCCTGTCTCTTACGGAAACAGTATCGGCGGTGATAATATCCACACCGCGATGGACGGATATTTTTTCGAGTATTTTTTGAAACGCATCGATAAGCTCAAAGAGTCCGACCGCAATGATTTCATCATCTTGATCAATGGTGAGACTTTTCTGGTTTAAGTTCCTGACGAACGTATCTTCTCCAAGAAGATTCCTTGAAGCCAACTCATTGGCAGCCGACTTCATCTGAAGGTATTCTTCAAGCGGTTTGACAATCTCCATACGAGGATCTTCATCGTCGTTTTCTTCTTCATGAACCGGCAAGAGCATTCTTGATTTAATTTTGGTTAAAGTAGATGCCATTAATATGAAATCGCCCGCAACATCTATGTTTGTTGCAGTCATCCATTGAAGGTATTCGAGATATTGTTCTGTTATCAGGGCAATGGGGATATCATAGATGTCCACCTCATGCTTTTTGATCAGGTGAACCAAGAGATCCATCGGACCTTCGAAGATATCATTAATCTGTACTTTATAGATGTCTTCCTGCATTTTTAAATTTGAACCTTCTCCCAAAGAGTTGGTCGATTGATAAGGGGTCCAGGGGCCAAGGGTTCAAGGGTTCGAGTGAAAAGGCTCTAAAAACAAATAAATAAAGATAATATCTTGATTTCCGGAGTCACTTTCTTATAAGAATATATTCTTGAAAAGATCGAGGAATAAGGGCAGAAAAAACTCCAATGTTAACGCTATCTGAATCAAAGCGTTTACAATCCCTTGACCCCTTGAATCCTCGAATCCTTTTTCCCATCTAATTTGGAGAAGAACCTTACTTAAATTTTCATGGCCGCCCTGACCTCCGACATGGTTTCGCGGGCGACTTGCCGGGCTTTCTCGCATCCGTCCGCAATAATATCATCAACAAGATCGGGGCGAGCCTCATAATATTCTCTCTTTTTGCGCATGGGCTCAAGGAAATTTATGAGATGCCGGGCCATGATCTTTTTACATTCGACGCACCCGATTTCAGCTGTTCGGCATTCACGGTTTATTCTCTGAATCGTTTGATCGTCGCTGTAAAGCTTGTGAAATTCGTAAACATTGCATACATCGGGATCGCCGGGATCGCTTTTTTTGGCACGCTGGGGGTCTGTAAGCATTTTGGCGACGTAGGCGGTGATTTCATCGGGATCGTCTGACAGAAAAATTGCATTGTTATAACTCTTGCTCATTTTGCGACCGTCTATGCCGAGTATTTTGGGGGTTTCGGTCAAAATCGATTCGGGTTCCGGGAATACCTCACCGTAGAAATAATTGAATCTTCTTGCGATTTCGCGAGTAATTTCGACATGCGGCACCTGATCGACGCCCACAGGGACGCCGTAGGCCTTGTACATTATAATGTCTGCGGCCTGGAGCACCGGATAACCAAGGAAACCAAAGGTGGAAAGATCCTTGTTGCTCAGTTGAACGATCTGATCTTTGTAGGTTGGGTTGCGCTCCAGCCACGGCACCGGAGTTATCATCGTGAGAAGCAGAAACAGTTCGGCATGTTCCTTGATGTGTGATTGGATGAAGAGTGTACTTTTGTCAGGCGAAAGTCCGGCGCTCAGCCAGTCCATTATCATATTGCGGACATATTTCGAGATATGTCCGGTATTTTCGTAATCACTGGTCAGGGCATGCCAGTCGGCGATGAAGAAAAAGCAGTCATACTGATCTTGCATGCTTATCCAGTTTGCAAGTGCACCGTGCAGATTACCAAGATGAAGGGGCCCTGTGGGTCGCATCCCGCTTAAAATCCTTTTTTTAACTGTCATTCAGAATCTCCTTCTGCCGCAATTAAAAGTGTCCATTTAGAATCAACTCGGTCTTTCCTATCTGCCCAGTAAAATATCGAACATCGGGGTTAGGAAAAATGACAGTAATCTATCCAGAAGATTGGTTAGAAGCAAGAAAATAATGATGATCATGCCGTATCGTTCCAAACGGGCATATTGCATTCTTAATGAAGTAGGAAGGCACATGGCAAGTATTTTACTGCCGTCAAGGGGAGGTATGGGGATGAGATTGAATATGGCCAGGATCAAATTAATAATAACACTGTAAAAGAGCATGGAATAAAGATCCATGATGAATGGGCTGAAGAACGATGTTTGCCACAAAAATTTATACCGGGTCAGGATTTGAAATAAAATCCCAGATAAAAGCGCGAGAATGAAATTGGCCAACACACCGGCCGAGGAAACATAAATGGTGCCTTTTCGAACATCCCTAAGATTAGAAAAATTGACCGGAACGGGTTTGGCATACCCAAAAATTATCGGTGAACCGGTCAGTTTTAAAATAAGCGGCAGGAGCAGCGATCCAAAGAAATCCAAGTGTTTAATCGGATTGAGGGTCAATCTGCCGGCCAGCCGGGCGGTGTGATCTCCCATTCGTAAAGCGACATATCCGTGCGCAACCTCATGAATGGTCACTGAAAATAGAAGTGGAACGATCATCACGACAATCTGATTCAGATTTAGATTACTGAACATAATTTTTTACAAAAGAAATTTCTTCACTGCGTGTTTTTATACGACCGTTTAATTTGCCCTCAAGGACAGCCTCCATGATTTCACGGTAAATGGGACCGGGTTCGATACCGAGTTTTTTCAGATCTTTCCCTTTTATTGAGGTGTTAATGTGTCTTAACTGTGTAAAGTAATTTGAGATGGAGCGTTTTACGATTTCCTTTTTGGTAACCGCCATCATATAGAGAACGAGTTCAACCCTGAAAACGGAAATTCGTTTGTAAATAGTACTGTTTTTGACGGGTAGATTTCGTTCCATCCACAAGACACAATGGTCAGCCTCGAAGCGTTCCTTGCAGAATATTGTCCTGAATCTCGGAGCTATCTCAATCCGCTTGCAGATTTCACCGGCCGTTTTTTTATTGCCAGGTTTTATCAGGGCTAAAAAGTAGACGGCCCATTTCATATAAGGTTCCTCGAGAAAAAGCAAATCGTGCCAGGACAGCACCTTTTTAACCGAATTAAATAAAAAAATTAAATCGTCATTGAGTACTATAGAAGGGTGGATAACATGAAGGAGATGATATTCGTTCATCCTTAAAATGGCTGCCAAAGGATTTTCTTCTTCGAGAATCTGACGAAGCTCGGAAAATACCCTCCTTCCACTGAGCCTTTTGAAAAAATCCATTTTTACGGCATTTCCAATCAAACCTGAGGTGAGTTTTCCGATTGAAAAGCCGAAACGCTGTTCGAACCTGATGGCACGAAAAACCCGGGTCGGATCTTCAACAAAACTAAGATTGTGCAAAACTCGAATGGTTTTTTCTTTAAGATCCTTTTGGGCCGAAAAAAAATCGATTAACAGGCCTAATCTGCCGGGGTTCAGCTGAATGGCCAGAGTATTTATCGTAAAGTCTCGTCGATAAAGGTCGAGTTTTATGGAACTCATTTCAACCGTAGGTAGAGCTGCCGGAAATTGGTAGTATTCCATTCTGGCGGAAGCCACATCAATTTTATAACCGTCCGGGAATATAATGACAGCAGTGCCGAATTTTGCGTAGGAATGAACACGGGCACCGACGAATCTGGAATACTGTTTTGCAAATTCGATACCGTCTCCTTCAATGACAATGTCGATATCTTCATTGTTCCGGTACAAAAACAAGTCTCTCACGAATCCGCCGACGACATAAGCCCCGCAACCGATTTCCTCGGCTTTTTCGCCGATGGTTTTGAGGATATCCATAATACGGGGCGTCAGTCGTTCTTTCATAAACTTAAGGATGTTTCGGGTCCTTGCGTGGCCGGGTTCTTTCATAAAATCCGGTGAGCTGAATTCCTTGTTTTTGGATTGCCGTACCAGGATATTCAGCAAATCGGTTCGGGTAATAACGCCTGAAATGACACCGTTGTCGATAACAGGAAGAATGCGAAGCTTGTTCTCGATAATTTTCTCCTGTATTTCGGCGAGTTCGGATCCGGATTCAACGGATGCCAGTTCGGTGTTCATATATTCCTTTACCGGAATGTTATCAAGCTTGTGATACATGGCCTTTTCAATAATTTGCCGGGTTATAAAGCCTTGAAGGTTTTCCTTGCCGTTATCTTTTTGGGTTACCAGAAGCGCATTTATGTTATAGCGGGTAAGGAGATCGCCGGCATCTTTACAGGAAACGTTTGCACCGACCGTGATTGCCGGTGATGACATAAGGTCTTTTGCCCGGCTTCGGGATTTGATCGTTTTGTATAGAATTTCTATCAGTTCGGTCTCAATCTGAGCCAAAGTCTTCCCCTTGATCGTTGCGGCTGCCGCAAATGTATGTCCTCCTCCGCCCAGAGGCGTGACTATTGCTCCTACATCGACTTCCGGTATTCTGCTTCGAGCAACGATATACATTTTATCTCCCATACGGGCGATAGCAAATATTGCATCAAGATTTTCCATTTTAACCATTTTATGGACCAAAAAGGCAAAATCAGACACATAATTGTCGGTCGATACACTGGTAATTACAATTTCGATACTGTTGATGTGATAGCGGGTAGCTGCCTGAATCATGTCATTTAGAAGTCCCACCTGTTCCGGGCTGATTTCCCTGGAAATCAGATTTGAAACAACATTTAAATTGGCGCCCTTTGACAGTAAAAAGGCAGCGGCTGTGAAATCTTTTTCTGTGGTACTGGGGAAAGTAAAGGACCCCGTGTCCTCGTATATGCCGAGGCACATAATGGTGGCTTCATCCGGTGAAATTTCGATTTCCTTTGCGCGTATGAGTTCCGTGAGTATCGTTACCGTTGCACCGGTTGAACAATGTATCTCGTAATCTCCTTTGATGTCGCTGCTCATTGGAGGATGGTGATCGTAGATATGTATATCGACATCCGGCAGATCCAGTACTGTTGAAAGTTTTCCGATACGACTTGCCTGTCTGGTATCCACAAGGACCAATCTTTTGATGCTGGTCATGTCAATGTCTTTAATGTCAACCATATTAAACAAATAAACCATAGATTTTATAAAGAAATTTCTTAAATTTTTTTCCTGGGAACCGGGAAAAACTGCCAGGGAATCCGGATACAACTTCTGTGCCGCAAGCATTGAAGCCAAGGCATCAAAATCGGCGTTAGTGTGCGTTGTGATGACAGTGAGGTCTTTTTTAGGCTTTGCTTTGGTTTTTTTCACAACTATTCTCTTTTGGGGTTTTTTATTAAAACATTGAATACATTTGCATATCTGAATGGGTTTATCAAGCTGTATAATACTCTATTTAGCAATAAATTCTGCAAATCTGTTGTTGTTTGACTCGGATTATGATACTATTCGCGCCACATATTCGCAATACAAACTGTGTTGTCTCCATTAAAAGGAGGAATGATCATGCCGGTTTACATATGGAAAGGGAAGGATCGGAATAATAGGGTTAAAAAAGGTGAAATGGAAGCACCGAATATAGATACTGTTCGCTCGGAACTTGTCCGACGAAAGATTACGTCTGCCAAAATCAAAGCGAAACCAAAGGACCTCTTTGAAAATGTCCCATTCATGCAGCCCAAAGTGAAACGGTCCGACATCATTATTTTTTGCCGACAATTTTCGACCATGATTGACGCCGGACTTCCCATCATCCAATGCCTTGATATTCTTTATGCCCAGAATGAAAACAAAACCTTTAAGAAGATGCTCAAAGAAATTAAGACCAATGTTGAGAGCGGTCAAACTTTTGCCGAAGCATTGAGAAAGTATCCCAAACAGTTTGATGATCTTTTTGTGAATATGATTGCAGCCGGAGAAGCCGGTGGAATTATGGATTCGATTTTAAGGCGGCTGTCGGCTTACCTGGAGAAAGCTGCAAAACTTCAAGCTAAAATAAAAGGCGGTATGACATATCCTGTTGTCACCATCGTTATTGCCATCGTCGTCATCGCTATAATCATGGTTTTTGTGATTCCGGTATTCGAGGAAATGTTCAGTGGTATGGGGAGTGCACTCCCGGCTGCCACACAGCTTGTCGTCAATTTGAGCAGGGCCATAAAATCTAACATTTTATATATTATCGGGGCCATAATTCTATTCTTCATTGCAATACGGCGTTTTTATAAAACCGAAAAAGGAAAAATTTTGATGGATGACCTTTTGTTGAGACTGCCGTTGTTCGGGCAGTTGGTACGCAAAGCCGCTGTTGCCAAATTTACACGGACCATGGGGACCATGCTTGCCAGCGGCGTTGCGATTTTAGATGCGCTTGAAATAGTCGCTAAAACATCTGGCAACAAAATCATTGAAAAAGCCATATTAGACACTCGAACTGCCATTGCGGAAGGCCGAACTATGTCCGATCCACTTGCCGAAAGCGAGGTTTTCCCTTCAATGGTTTGCCAGATGATTGCTGTCGGCGAATCTACCGGCGCCCTTGATGCAATGTTAACAAAAATTGCCGACTTTTATGAAGAGGAAGTTGATCAGGCAGTGGAAAACCTGACTTCGTTAATAGAGCCTTTTATGATTGTGTTTTTGGGTGTGGTTATCGGCGGGCTGGTTGTGTCAATGTATCTGCCCATTTTTAAAATGGCTTCGGCGTTGGGTTGATAAGTTCTAAAGCATCTTTTAAACATTATGCGCAGTTCTTCAATAATGCCTGAAGATGATTTGTATCATAAGCTTAAATGGCTTATGTTCTTTCGAATACTCTTTGCATTATTGATGCTGAGTTCAACCTTTATTGTTCAGCTCAATATAAATCCTTTCCCTCTGGACAAATCTTTCATCGTTCTTTACGGCCTTATCATCGTTATATTCTTGTTTTCCATTTACTATGCCTTTATTTTTCGTGCGTTAAAAATAAAGTTTCTTTTCCCGTATATACAGATCGGGATCGACACCTTTCTCGTAACGTTAATCATTTTTATTACCGGAAGTTTTGAAAGTATCTTTTCTTTTTTATATCTGGTTGTCATTATTTATTCGAGCATGATCATTTTCAGAAAAGGAAGCATGATCATGGCTGCTCTATGTAGTATCCAGTACGGCATTCTCATTGATCTCGAATATTATGGTTTTATCAACCCTTATTTTTTAAAAGAAAGCAACAGCATTGGCAGCCATGATTGGAGCCTTGTGTTTTTTAAAGTCGTGATTACCATGGCGGCTTGTTTTGCAGTTGCCTTTTTAAGCGGTCTGCTGTCAGAACAGTTAAGGCGAACAAAAAAAGAGCTTTCAGCCATGGAGGATCGTGTAGAACGCGTCGAAAAGATGGCGTATCTGGGTGAAATGGCAGCCGGTATTACCCATGAAATAAAGAATCCTCTGGCTTCACTGGCGGGGTCGATCCAGATTTTACGAAAAGAAATTCCCTATGATCCCAAACATGATAAGCTGATGCAGATCGTGCTGCGTGAAACAGACCGGTTAAATGTCCTTGTGAGCAATTTTCTTATGTTTGCAAAACCGCCGTTGGGCAAAATCAAGAAGGTAGAGCTGGAAAGTGCCTTGACGGAAACCATCAAACTTTTTGAAAAAAATCAAGATACCAGTCGCAAGGTTACGATTGAAACTGATTTTTACCCCAATGTTTGGGTCGAAATGGACCCGATTCACCTTCGACAGGTGATGTGGAATATCATTCTTAACGCAGCCGAAGCTATCGAAGGTGAAGGAATTATTCAAGTTAAAACCTATCTTTCAAAGCATAATTCTGCATCCGTTGAGGTTTGTGACAACGGTTGCGGCATGACGACAAAACTCATGCAGTCGATTTATGACCCCTTTTTCACAACCAAACCAAGCGGCACAGGGCTTGGGCTTTCCATCGTTCACAGAATTCTCGAATCGTATAATACCTGGCTTGATGTTGAGAGTGAAGTCGGTAAAGGCACGCGATTTACTTGGAAGTTAAATCGGATGGATATGCCAACTTAACCTTGACACCAATAGGTAAATAGGTTACCAAATCAAGTTTAATCGTTTTAAAATATTTTTCCCCTCATTGAACTTGAGTTTGTTGACAATGTGTTTTCGAAAACGGCATTGCCAATAAAATGCCTCGCAGGGTTCACGTTGGTTTTTTTACCATGGTTCTTTTAGACCGAGAGGGGATGGCAAAATTAAATTATTCGATCATCTGTAAGAATTTAGCCTTTTGAAAATGAATTGCTCCAGGTTTGCTTAAATTTTTTCTGAAAGAACTCGTAGATAACGGTTCGTAATGAAAAAACCGGTTTTAGGTTCTGAGAATGGTTTTGGTTTAAAGACCATATGATCGCATTCAATCTAATCCGTAATGGTTTTTTCATAACGGGCCGTAATCTACTCAAACAGCTTCCAGTAAAAATTTAAGCAAACCTGAAGCTTCCTAAAAAAGGTTTGTTTCAAAGATCTAAACAGTTACGATCATCTAAATTTATAGTGTAGGGATATGGACAAAAAGAGCGCAGTCATAGAGAATCGAAAACAAAAGCTTTCGGATTTGAAAAATAACAACATTAATCTGTATCCAAACGATTTTGTTGTGTTGCATACGGTCCGCGATATCATGAAAACCGTAGAAGGATCACCAGAGTCCCTCACACCGGATGGTCCTGTTTTTGTTGTCGCCGGACGTATGATGGCCGTGAACCGATTCGGTAAGGCCGCTTTTATAAGGTTCAGGGATTATACCGGACAACTTCAGGCATATGTGAGAAAAGATAAAATAGGAGACGAAACTTTCCGACTTTTTAATCAGATGGATATCGGGGATTTCGTCGGGCTGAAAGGTGGAATGTTCAAAACCAGAACAGGTGAGTGGACACTTCTGGTCAACGAACTTAAGCTTGTGTGCAAGTCGATACGACCCTTGCCGGAAAAATTTCATGGGCTCAAAGATCCTGAAAAACGGTATCGTCGTCGTTATATTGATTTAATAATGAATTCATATGTGCAAGATATTTTTAAAAAACGGAGCCGGATCATCCAGTCCATACGCGAATTCCTCCTGGCACGTGATTTTCTCGAGGTGGAAACGCCGATGATGCAGCCTATTCCGGGCGGGGCAGAAGCCACCCCGTTTGTGACCTATCACAATGCTTTGGGTATAAATTTGTTTTTACGAATAGCCCCTGAATTGTACTTAAAGCGTCTGGTTGTCGGCGGATTTGAAAGGGTTTTTGAAATCAACCGAAGTTTTAGAAATGAAGGGGTTTCAACACGGCATAACCCTGAATTTACCATGCTTGAATTTTATCAGGCCTATGCCAGGTATGAGGATATGATGGACCTTACTGAAGAAATGTTCCGATTTATAGCCCAAGAAGTCGGCGGTTCGACATTAATATCATATCAGGGGACGACCATTGATCTCGGCAAGAAGTGGCGTCGAATGTCCCTTACGTCCGCTTTAGAAGAGTATGGAGGTATAGACCCCAGTCTGATGAACGATCATGATGGACTTCTCAGGCTGGCCGATTCAAAAAAAATTCAAATAACAAAAACCGGTCGTAAAGGGAAAATTATAACAAAGCTGTTTGATATCCTGGTGGAACCGAAGCTTTTGCAGCCCACATTTATCACAGGATATCCGGTTGAAGTTTCCCCCCTTTCCAGAAAAAATGAGGCGATCCCCGATCTAACGGATCGATTTGAACTCTTCATTGCAGGCCACGAGATCGCAAACGGATTTTCGGAGCTCAACGATCCGGAAGATCAGAAACAGCGATTTTTACAACAAACTGCCGACAGGGAAGCCGGAGATACTGAGGCTCATTATATGGATAATGATTTCATTGAGGCATTAGAGTATGGTATGCCTCCCACTGCGGGAGAGGGAATAGGGATTGATCGCCTCGTCATGCTTTTTACCGATGTCGCTTCCATCAGAGAGGTTATCCTTTTCCCACACATGAAACCCATTGAAAGCGAAAAGCGGTGATGGTTAACAGGGCCTGAATAAAACAACCATTGCTAAAACCCATAACCCATCCCCCGGGGCCTTATTTTACTATGTCTTTTGAATATTTCATAGGCGGCCGTTATCTCAGGGCCAAGAAGAAAGAAACGTTTATCTCATTGATTACCCTGCTTTCCATTTCCGGTGTTACCGTGGGAGTAATGGCGCTGATCGTTGTGATCGCTGTAATGGCCGGTTTTGAGTCTGATCTCAAGCAGCGAATCCTTGGAGTGGAATCTCACATTGTACTGATGCGTCACGATGGTTCGGTTCCCGACTATCAAAGGATAACGGAGCAGATTAAAGAAGTGCCCGGCGTGGAAACCGCTACGCCCTTTATATACACTCAGATTATGCTTCGATCATCATCCGGTGTTTCAGGGGCCGTTTTACGAGGAATAGACCCGAAATCCGCTGGAGGTGTAATAAAAATTCTGGAAAATTCTGCATTGCAGAATTTGATGCAGGCAGAGCAACTGGAGGACTCGAAGCCCTTTGTGCCGGGAATCATTCTTGGCAAAGAGCTTTCCAGAAATCTGGGGGTCGTTAAGGGTGATGCGGTTTACCTGATATCATCTCGAGGCATGATATCTCCCATTGGATATCTGCCGGCAATGAAGCGTTTCAAGGTTGCGGGACTTTTTGAATCCGGTATGTATGAATATGACGGATCTCTTGCGTATATCAATCTGAAGGACGCACAGAAGCTGTTGAATATGGAAGGCGCCGTGACCGGCATTGAAGTGCGTGTCCATGATATTTACGGTGCAAGGAACATCTCGAAAAAAATCGTTTCAAAATTTGGGTTTCCGTATTGGGCCAGAGATTGGATGCAAATGAATCAGAACCTCTTTTCCGCGCTTAAGTTGGAAAAGACGGTGATGTTTATTATTTTGGCACTTATCGTACTTGTGGCGGCGTTTAATATCGCAAGTACGCTGATTATGATGGTTATGGGAAAAACAAAAGATATCGCCATATTAAAGGCTATGGGTGCCATGGACGGCAGTATCAGAAAGATTTTTATCTTCAAAGGTATGATTATTGGTGCCGTGGGAACTATCCTGGGTGTGTGTCTGGGGTTTACCATATGTAAACTGCTGGAAAAATATAAATTTATTCAGCTCCCAGGCGATGTGTATTACATTTCAACACTACCGGTGCGACTGGAAGCATTGGATGTTATTATGATTGCCTCTGCTGCTATGATCATCTGTTTTTTGGCAACACTCTATCCTGCGAGCCAGGCATCAAAACTCAATCCAATAGAGGCCATCCGCTATGGTTGAGGTCCAAGACATTGATATTACGTCTTTTATAGGTCATTTTTTATCTGTCAGAGATCTATACAAGGGGTTTGACAACAGCCGAGCGCGCATTGAAATCTTAAAGGGCTTAAATATCGATTTGAATGCCGGAGAAAGTCTGGCTATTGTCGGCGCTTCCGGAATCGGCAAGTCTACTTTTCTCCATATTTTGGGGGCGCTTGATCGCCCCGATAGCGGAGCCTATTTTTTTAAAGGGAACGACATCTTTCTTTTTGATCAAACCAGGCTGGCGCAATTTCGGAACAAAACCGTTGGGTTTGTATTTCAGTTTCATTACCTGCTTCCCGAATTTTCGGCCCTTGAAAATACAATGATGCCGGTACTGATCCAGGGACTGAGCCAAAAAAAAGCCAGAGAAGCTGCGGAGCCGATGCTTGTCAGGGTTGGTCTAAAAGACAGATTAAATTTCAGAGCCGCCAAGCTTTCAGGAGGTGAACAACAGCGGGTTGCCTTAGCTAGAAGTTTGGTGCTTAAACCTGAAATTCTTCTGGCCGATGAACCTACCGGAAATCTTGACAAAAGAAACAGTGAATATATTCATAACCTGCTTATGGAATTGAATACTGAGCTCAATATGACCCTGGTCGTGGTAACTCACAATATGGAACTTGCATCCCATATGTCACGAAGGATGACGATAATAGACGGTCAACTGGTTGAATTAGAATGATGCGTCAAGTTTCGCACTTTTTCATTAGTTGTCAATTTTGTGCTTTTTGTAACAAGAATTTAAAAACCATCACCATACACTGGAACGAGGTAATAAAATAACGGCGTGGAGTTGAGAATTTAAGTATTGAGAAATTTTATGTTCAGACATCTGAGGCTGGTTATTATCACGGTGCTTTTCTTTTTACCCGGTATGGCCCATTCTATGGAGAGCGTCAAAGTGATTGTATTGCCCTTTCAAATCCATGCGGACAAAGATCTTTCATCTTTACAGAGTGACATTTTGAATGTAATTCAAACACATATCCAGAAGGAAGGCGCCATTATTTTGACTCCTGAACCCGTTTCTGATATCACATTGTGGAAAACAACTCAAAATTACGGTGTAATTCGGGATTTTGGCGTTAAAAACGGTGCAGACTATGTTGTCTGGGGGAGCTTGACTCTGATCGGACAAAAATTCAGCATGGATGTAAAACTGTTAAAATCTCTGGGAGAAGAACTGCCCCAGATTTTTATCAAAGAAGGCCAAGGTATAGAGAATTTGCCCGGAATCGTGAAGCAACTCGCCAGTGATATCGGGATGAAAATTTTCAAACGAGAAAAGATTGCCGGTGTGGAGATAGCCGGGAACAAGCGAATCGAGTCCGACGCCATCAAAAGGACCATCAAAACAAAATCCGGAGATATCTATTTTCCGAAGAATCTTTCCGATGACCTGAAATCCGTATTTGCAATGGGGTACTTTGATGACGTCAGGATTGAGGCTGAGGATACGTCCGATGGTAAAAAGATCGTCTTTAGAGTTGAAGAGAAACCGACGATACGGGTCATTCGTTTTAAAGGGAACAAGGTGTTTAAGGAGGAAAAAATAAAGGAAAATTTGACGGTTAAAACAGGTTCTATTCTGAATACGTCTAAAATCAAAAGTAATATCGAACGGATAGAAGAGCTTTACAAAGAAAAAAATTATCATAATGTGAAAGTGACCTACCAAATCCATTCTCTGGAAAGCAACCAGGCGGACCTGGAGTTCGATATTGATGAGGGCGAAAAAATTTTAATCAAAAGTATAAAATTTGAAGGAAACAACGCGTACACCGACAAGAAATTAAAAAAATTGATGACGACTTCTGAAAAGGGTTTCTTTTCCTGGTTGACCTCGGCAGGGGATCTGAAAAAGGAGGACCTTGAACAGGATGCTGCAAAGTTGTCGGCTTTTTATTATAACAACGGATACATACAGGCCAGGGTGGGAGAGCCGACGATTGAATACAAGGACAAGTGGATATATATCACCCTGAAAATTGATGAAGGTCCGCAGTTTAAGGTTGGAAACGTGGACATAACGGGTGAGCTTGTTTTACCCAAGGATGAATTGATACAGCGTCTTAAGATTACGAAAGAAACGTATTATAATCGTGAAGTTGTCCGCAATGATATATTGGCACTTACAGATCTTTATTCTGATGAGGGTTTTGCATATGCTGATATATCTCCCCTGATCGACAGAGATGTCGATCAGTTGAAGGTGAATATTACCTACGCCGTTCAAAAGGGCAAACAGGTCTATTTTGAAAATATCCTTATCGGCGGCAATACAAAGACAAGAGATAAGGTGATCCGGCGGGAGCTTCACGTCTATGAACAGGAACTTTTCAGTGGTCGACAGTTAAAACGGAGCGTCCGCAATCTTTACCGGCTCGATTTTTTTGAAGATATAAAGGTCGATACCGTCAAGGGAAGCACCGATGACCGGATGATTTTAAAGATTGATGTGACCGAGAAACCTACGGGTACGATAACCTTTGGCGCAGGTTACAGCAGTGAGGAAACTGTTTTTGGATCGATTTCCGTTTCCCAGAGGAATTTGTTCGGACGCGGGCAGATACTCGAGGCGGAAGGCCAGATCGGCGGGCGGTCCACCTTTTATAAATTGAGTTTCACCGAACCCTGGTTGTTTGACACCCCCCTAGCATTGGGAATTGACCTGTACAACTGGGATTACGATTATGATACTTACGACAGGAAAAGCATCGGGGGAGGGGTAAAGCTCAGCTATCCGGTTTATGATTTTACAAGGGCAAGCATTCAATATGGTTACGACGATGCCGAAATAACAGAAATATCCGAATTTGCTTCAAAATCGATCAAAGACTTGGAGGGTACCAATATTACGAGCAGTGTCACCGTCGGTTTGACCTATGACTCGAGAAATAACCGGTTTAACCCCTCAGAAGGATCGAAGCACAGTATTTCAGTAAGATATGCGGGTCTTGGCGGGAATGTCGGGTTTACAAAGTATCTGCTCGAATCCGGATGGTTTTTCCCATTGATTAAGGATACTGTCGGTGTGTTGCATGGGAAAACAGGATACGTTTCTCAAAATTCGGGAAAACTTCTGCCGGATTATGAAAGGTTTTATCTGGGCGGCATAAATTCAGTGCGTGGATATGACTGGCGGGAAATAAATGTTTTGGATGAAGAAGGATTTGAGATCGGCGGAGACAAATTCATTCAATTTAATATTGAATACATCATTCCTTTGTTGAAAGATCAAGGACTCGTGAGTGTCCTCTTTTATGACGCCGGAAATGTTTATAATAACGATGAGAACTTAGACCTCGGCAATTTGAGGACCAGCGCCGGATTCGGCTTCAGGTGGTATTCTCCCATGGGGCCCATACGGATTGAATACGGGTACAAACTTGACGTCAAAGAGGGCGAAGACAAAGGCGGACGCTGGGAATTTTCAATGGGTACAGCATTTTGAGCAATGTCTATACCCATCAATATTCTTTTCAAATAAATTCTTGAATTATCGATCTCTGAAGGGGGATAAAATGCGTATGTGTAAAATGGCCTTGGCAATAATTTTTTCTATTTGTATCTCTGCTGCTTCTTCGTACGGGGCGGATGTCGCCAAAATCGGCGTTGTCAATTTTCAGAGAATTCTTGAGAATTCGGATGCCGGGAAAATGGCGACGGCCGAAATAAACAATCACGGGAAAGAGATGGAGGAAAGCCTCAAAAAAAAGGGGGAGGAGATCGAAGAGATCAGGAAGAAATTGGAACGTGAATCTCTGGTAATGAGTAAAGAAATGCGGGAAGAAAAAGAGCGTGAAGTAAAAATTAATATCATGGATTTCAAATCATTGAAAGATAAATATATGGCTGATTTTAAGCAGGAAGAAGCAAGACTCGTCAGAGGCATACAGAAAGAAGTAATGGAAATTATTGAAGAAATGGGTAAAAAAGAAGGGTTCTTGGTTATATTCGAAAAACGAGAGGGGGGTGTGCTGTATTCTCCGGATACCATCGATATCACCGATCGGTTGATCCAGCAATACAATACAAAATTTTCTCAAAAAGCCCCAAAGAAGAAGTAAACCGAGACAAAAATTACAAAGGATGGTAAGTAAAAATTAAAATGGAACTGTCACTGTCCAGTATAGCCGAAATCGTCGAAGGTGAAGTCAGCGGTGACGGGAATCAAAAGATTCGTGGTGCCGCGTCTTTTGAAGACGCCAAAGACGATGAAATAACATTTGCCGGCCAATCAAAATTTTTAAAAGGAATTGAGAATACGGATGCCGGTGCGGTGATTGTGCCAAAAAATTTTCAAGCCTCAACGAAAAATATTGTACGGGTGGACAATCCCCAGCTGGCATTCATAAAGGTTCTGAACCTTTTTCATTTTTCTTTGAAACCGGTTTCCGGCATCAGCAAAGACGCATGCATCGGCAAAGCATTTATATGTGGGGAAGATGTATCCATAGCACCTTTTTCCGTGATCGGAAGTAATGTTACCTTTGGCCATCGTGTGGTGCTGTACCCGAATGTGGTGATCGGAGACAACGTCACCATTGGAAACGATATTAAGATTTATCCGAATGTGACGATTCTTGAGCGTTGTGTCATCGGAGATCGGGTAATAATTCATGCCGGGACGGTCATCGGGAGTGATGGTTTTGGGTTTACACCGGAAGGTGGAAAACATCACAAGATTCCGCATATCGGTATTGTCCGAATCGACAATGATGTCGAGATCGGTGCCGGGAATACCATCGACAGGGCGACTTTCGGTGAAACCCGAATTCACAGCGGTGTAAAAACCGACAACCTGGTACATATCGCCCATAATGTAATCGTTGGCGAAAACAGCTTGCTTGTTGGACAGGTTGGAATTTCGGGAAGTGTAACCATTGGGAAAAATGCCATTCTCGCTGGGCAGGCCGGTATTGCCGGTCATCTGAATATCGGAGATAATGCTATTGTCGGCCCCCAGGCCGGAGTGGCCAAATCCGTCCCGGATGGTGAAACTGTGTCGGGAACCCCTGCAATGCCCCACCGCGCGTGGCTGAGGGTGCAAAGGATTATTCCCAAGCTTCCGGAGCTTGCAAGAAAGCTGTCAGAGATCGATCAGAGATTAAAGAAACTTGAGGAAAAACAGGATTAAAGCAGGAGAAAAAAGATGGACAGTATTTTTGGCATTCAGGAAATCATGAGTTTGTTACCTCACCGATATCCATTCATTATGATTGATCGCATTCTTGAACTGATACCCGGAGAGAAAGTTATTGCCCTTAAAAATGTGACCATTAACGAACCTTTTTTCCAGGGTCATTTCCCGGGAAATCCGATAATGCCCGGCGTGCTGATTATAGAAGCCATGGGGCAAGCCGGGGCGGTCCTGGCTGCCAAATCCCTTGAACATGAACTCAAAGGGAAGGTGATTTACTTTATGGGTATGGACAAGGTTAAATTTCGTAAACCTGTTATACCGGGGGATCAAGTTGTATTCGAGTTAACATTTCTTAAGCAACGGGCAAAGGTATTCAAGATGGCCGGAATGGCCCGCGTTGACGAAAATGTTGTGGCTGAAGCTGAACTGATGGCCACCTTTGGAGAAAATAAATGATACATCCAACGGCAATTGTCGATTCTAAAGCAGATTTGGGTTCTAATGTCGATATTGGTGCATATTCGATTATCGGCCCGAATGTTCAGATCGGATCCGGAACGGTTATCGGTCCACATGTCGTTATCCGGCCGTATGTTGAAATCGGTCCGGATTGTCAGATATATCAGTATGCTTCCATTGGCGAGGTCCCCCAGGCAATAAAATTTCAGGGCGAAGAAACCCATGTTAAAATTGGGCGTGGTTCTGTTCTCCGGGAGTTTGTCACGGTTAATAGAGGAACAGAATTTGGTGGCGGGATTACGGAGGTTGGTGAAGAAAACTTTCTAATGGCCTATGTTCATATCGCCCATGACTGCAAAACCGGACGAAATGTAATAATGGCAAACAATGCAACACTTGCGGGGCATATCGTTATTGAAGACTTTGTTACCGTTGGGGGTCTCGTAGCGATTCATCAATTTGTTCGAATTGGAGATTATGCCTATATCGGTGGAAAATCAGCGGTGGTAAAAGACATTCCCCCATATGTCATTGCAGCCGGAGACAGGGCAAAACTGCACGGGTTAAACAGCGTGGGATTAAAACGCCAGGGGTTTTCACAAGAGACATTGTCTTGTTTAAAAAAAGCCTACAGGATTATCTTCAGGATCGGGCTTACACAAAATGAGGCGTTAGAAAGAGTTAAGGCAGAGGTGGAACAGGTCCCCGAAGTCATCAACTTTATCCGATTTATTAAATCTTCACAACGGGGAATTAC
>JAWOIY010000243.1:0-17714 GCA_046484425.1 Desulfobacterales bacterium
TGACAAACTCGCAAAAAGTCTTTTGTGAGCGACATTGAGCATTTGGGGAATCAGCGTTTCAAGCGGTGAAGCGTTAAGAATTTCAAGCTGTTTGAGGCGCTTGCGCCGAGTTCTTGAAATTTAGCTGAACCGGTGGAAACGCCCTCAAATGGTCACGGAGCGAGCAATATCGACTTTTTACGAAACCATCAAACTTTTGGTTGATCTGAATTCAAAAGCCTTTTCTTGACTTTTCATCTAATTTTTGGTGAATTCATTTATAGTCTTTTCCGGTTAATTTCCAAAATCAGTACGGAACCGGTAAAAAAGAAGGAGGAGGACATGGCCAGAAGAAAGGGAAAATCAGTAAGCTTTGATGCAATGGTAAAGTTCTTCATGCAATATTATAACATCCCGACAAAAAAAGATATCGAAAGACTGATAGAAAGGATGGATCGGCTCGAAAATGTTATGAAGCAGTCTGAATTCTATGGACGAGGCAGGCGTATTCCCGGTGTAAAATCCTCCCAAGCAACGGCTTCGGAAGAAAAATCCAACGAAACTTTTTCTAACATGATACTGGAAGTTATCAAAGGTTTCAAAGAAGGCGTCGGATTTTCCGAAATCCAGGCTCAAACGGGTTTTGGCGAAAAAAAACTTCGCAATATTATTTACCGGTTGCATAAAATGGGAAAAATTGTCCGAAAGCGTCGTGGTTTTTATATTGCTTCATAGATCAACATAAAATCTTTTTTTATCTTCATATTTTTTAGGTGATCACCTTATGAACACATCTTTTGATAAAAACAATCCCGATCTTCAAGAGGTCTGCCGACAGTACGGTTATTCAATTAAAAAAACCAGGGCGCTTAAAGAAATCAATTCTTTTTTTTATCTTCTTGAACATTCTGACACCGGTGCACGACATGCCCACATCAGCAACGATGATAAAGAGAACACGTTCAGTGTAGCCTTTAAAACAGTTCCATCAGATTCGACCGGTGTGGCCCACATCCTGGAACATACGGCTTTATGCGGTTCTCATAAATTTCCGGTACACGACCCTTTCTTTTCCATGCTCAAAAGAAGTTTAAGCACCTTTATGAATGCTTTTACTTCATCAGACTGGACGATGTATCCCTTCTCAACCCAAAATAGAAAAGACTTCTATAATCTTATGGATGTTTATTTGGATTCGGCGTTTTATCCAAAGATTGAAGAACTCAGCTTCAAACAGGAAGGTCACCGCATTGAAATAGAAGATAATACTGAAGGCGATGACTCGTTTAAGTTCGTCTATAAAGGCGTCGTATACAACGAGATGAAAGGGGCGATGTCATCACCGAACCAGGTAATGGTCCGGTCTATTTTAAATGCACTTTACCCTGATACCACATACAGTTTCAATTCCGGCGGTGATCCTGTGGTTATTCCCCGGTTGACGTATGCCCAGCTTAAATCTTTTCATCAGCGGCATTATCATCCCAGCAACGCGTTTTTCTATACCTATGGGAATCTCCCCTTGAAAGATCATCTGAACTTTATCCATAACAAAACCCTGAAACATTTTAAGCGCATTGACCCGGGGACTGATGTTCCCTCTCAACCCCGCTGGCATTGTCCGAAAATTAAAGCATACACCTATCCTTTGAATAAAAATGAAGATCCATCAAAAAAATGTCAGGTTTGTATGGCCTGGCTCACCGCTGATATCAAAGATACTTTCGAAATTCTGCTTCTCTCTATTTTAGAAAAGATACTTCTCGGAAATCCGGCATCTCCCTTGCGGAAGGCCCTAATAGATTCAAGCCTCGGATCATCGCTTTGCGATGGAACCGGACTTGATGCCGACAACAGAGATACCATGTTTGTGTGCGGGTTAAAGGATGTTGCTGCAAATGATGCGTCGAAAATCGAAACCATCATTTTGGATGTTTTTAAAGATCTTTCGGAAAAAGGAATCGATAAAAAAATTATCGAATCCGCCATTCACCAGATAGAATTCCATCGAAAGGAAATTACAAACACCCCTTATCCGTATGGGATTAAACTTCTTTTGACCTTTGCCGGAAGCTGGTTTCATGGGGGTGATCCGGAAAAAATTTTGCAATTTGATGATGATCTGGAGAAACTGCGGCTTGAAATCGATAAAGGTCCGTTTTTAGAAAACCGGATCCATACGTATTTTCTGGACAATCCGCACCGCGTGCTCCTTACGCTTGTTCCGGACCAGGATATGGAGCATAAGGAAAACGAACGCGTTGCAAAAGAACTTGAACGAATCCTTGCAGATACAACACCATCTGAACTCGAGAAGATAAAAGAAGACGCCCGAGCGTTAAAACAGCTTCAGGAAGAAATTGAAGACGTATCCTGTCTTCCCACGTTAGGGCTGGGAGACATTCCGCCTTCAGTTCAACGGGTGGAAGCCTCTGCATCCTATTCTTCGGTTCCTGCCACCTGTTATTCACAGCCGACTTCAGGAATATTCTATTTTATGGGGGTTGCCGGAAGCGGATTGCTTCCCAAAAAGCGAATTCCTCTGGTCCCTTTTTTCTGTCATGCTTTTACACAAATCGGCACGACCCTCCATGATTATACCGAGATGGCACGCCTCATAGACGCCTATACCGGCGGTATGAGCCTTTCCTGCCACTCCCGAACCGGCTTTGAGGGTATTGCTGAATGTGTGCCGTTTATCACCATTAATGGGAAATGTCTGGTTCGAAATCAGGACAAAATGCTTGATATCATTCAAGAACTTTTATACCATTTCGAGTTTTCAAACCTGGTTCGATTGAAAAGTCTTCTTCTGGAATACCAGGCAGGACTGGAATCGATGGTCATTCAAAACGGCCATCGATTGGCAATGTCTTTGGCATCAAGAAATTTTTCGATCAGCAGCGCCCTCAATGAAACCTGGAGCGGAGTACATCAATTACAGTTCATAAAAAAAATTGCCCAGGATCTTTCGACCGACAAACTGAAATCCGTCTCCGAAGAACTCTTCGAGATCGGTAGGATCCTTTTTACAAAAAACAATCTCAAGATCGCCTTGATTGGCGAAGCCCCTGCCATTTCTGCAGCGACTTCAACTATCACCTCCATACAAACCGGGCTTGCACCAATACCTTCGTCTTTAACCGCGTCTCATGGATTTGGTCCGCCCGAAATTGATACGGTTGATGAAATCCCCAGAGAAGGATGGAGTACGTCTTCGGCAGTTTCATTTGTCGCCAGCGCTTTTGAGACCGTACGTCTGGAGCATGAAGATGCGCCGGCCTTATCTGTTATCAGCAAGATACTCAGATCCATGTATCTGCATCGGGAACTACGCGAAAAAGGCGGTGCGTACGGCGGGTTTGCCGTATACAGTCTTGAAGACGGAATTTTTTATTTCGGTTCCTACAGGGACCCGCACATCGTTTCTACCCTGAAAGTATATGACGGCGCCCGAAATTTCATAAGATCCGGAAGCTATGGCAATGAAGACATCAAGGAAGCCGTCCTCCAGGTCTGTTCCGAAATTGACAAGCCCGATCCGCCGGGGCCTGCTGCAAAAAAGGCTTATTTCAGAAAGATCGTTTCTTTATCCGATGACATGCGTGAACGGTTCAAGAAAAAACTCCTTGAAATAACCCGTGACCAGGTCATACACGCTGCTGAAAAATATTTCGACGGCACCTTTGATCGACAGGCTGTGGCCGTGATATCAAATGAGGATAAATTGAACGCAGCCAACAGAGACCTCGCGAAAAATCCCCTTAAGCTTTTTAGAATTTAAGAAGCATCTATAAATGGACGGTTTGAAAAAAAGCATTATCCATGGAGCGATTTAATAAACAAAAACAACCAGCTTCTTTTAAGTATATTCGTTTAATTTCAGATGGTTATTTTTTTCAGTTCTTGTTTGGATGATTCGGAAATCATACCCGCTTCCGTCGCAATATCTACGGTATAAAAAGCAAGCGTTTTATAAAGAGCGAGAAACTCCGGTTTTTTAAATCCGATTTCCTCGATATGCGTTTTTACGGTTTTTACATCTCCCCTGGCAATGGGTCCGGTCAGCGCCTTTTGAACGCCGACCTTCCCTATATTTGACAAGGTTCCTTCAATCAAGGGCTTCAAAAGATGAAACGCATCTTTCCGGTCTATTCCGGCTTCACCAATGAGCTGAACGGCCAGTTCAAGAAGCGTTACCAGGTAGTTTGATGCCACCACCGCTGATGCATGGTAAAGGGTTTTGGCCTCGGTCAGAATGTTGACGACAGTCCCGCCGAGGTCGGTAGCAATTTTTTTTGCGGCCTCGACTGCGGGGTCTTCTCCTTCCAAAGAAACAATGATACCTTTAAAAGGATTGATCTCGTAATCGGCTGATGCAAAACTCTGCAGAGGATGCATAGAACCTATCCATGCGCCGCATGTCTTCGCATCCGACAACACTGATGATGCCAGTGCCCCGCTGCAGTGCAGGACAACCGCATTATTGGCAAATCCCGTGTTTTTGGAAATGCTGCGACATGTTTCCGTTATGGCGCTGTCAGGTGTTGCAACAAAAACAACATCCGCATGTCGTGTGATGTCCCACGGAACATCGCTGAACCGGCCGGAAAGGACCATATCTGCGACACGTTTGGCTGATGAAAGGCTTTTACTGGCAAAACCGGCCGGCCGGTATCGGGCCCGGGTTAAAAAAACTGCAAGGGCCGTTCCGACTCTTCCGCAACCGACAATGGCGAATGAAGGTTTCATGGTATTTTAAATGATTACAACGGCAAACAACGCTTGTCAAGCCAAAGCGGCGTATCGTTTTGGATATGTTCGGTGTTTAATATTTTCTTGACACTTTGGCATATTGGCCATACGTTGACTTCTCAAAAATGAATTTTTTATACGATAAAATTCGGGCAATTTGACTTTAGACGGAGTTTAACATTTAGAGGTCATTCTGAAACAACATCCGACATCGAAAAGCAGTACAAAAGACCAGGCGTTCACCATCCGGAAAACCATAGATACTATCCTGGAGGAGAACCGGAGTCTGGTTCAAAATATCAGCGAAAAGGCTGCCGGGGATCTTATCCGGAAAATCCGGAAGGCGGAATCCATCTTTTTTTCCGCACAGGGAAGAGCCGGCTTTATCCTGAGATGTTTCTGCATGCGCCTGATGCATTTGGGGTACAGCGTTTACTTTTGTGGCGAAACCGTTACGCCCGCAATTACGGACAAAGACCTGCTTATCGTTTTAAGCGGATCCGGAGAAACCCCATCGACCCTCGAAGCGGTGAGGAGTGCCAAGCAGCAAAAAGCCAAAACATACGGCATCCTGGGGCATACTGAATCCGGAATCGGTTCACTGGCGGATCACGCCCTCCACCTACCGGGAACCACCAAACTGTGCCGTGAGGGTGAGCCTGAATCGTCTCAAATGGCAGGTTCCCTTTTTGAGCAATCCGCCTTTCTCTTTTTAGAGGCGGTGGTGCTAAAAATATACCAGACCCGAAAAAAGGATGTTGGAAGCGTCTCATCCAGACACGCGGTAATCGAATAAAGGAGGACATATGAAACCCATCCTGCAATTGGCTTTAGATTTTGTAGATTTGAAACGGGCGCTGAAAAGCGCCAAGGCCGGAGTTTCCGGCGGAGTAGACTGGCTCGAAGCCGGCACGCCGCTCATCAAGAGTGAAGGTCTGCATGCCGTCAGGGAACTCAGGAGACTTTTCCCGAATGCCACCATCGTTGCAGACATGAAGATCATGGATGCCGGCAGAACCGAGGTCGAAACCGCCGCCAAAGCAGGTGCCAATATCGTCGATGTGCTCGGGGCATCCAGTGATGCGACCATCCGAGAATGCATCCAGGCCGGAAAAAACTATGGGGCGAAAATCGTGGTGGACATGATCGCAGTAGATGATGTCCTGTCCAGAGCAAAGCAGGTTGAAGACTTTGGGGCTGACTATGTGTCGGTACATTGCGCCATCGACGAACAAATGGAAGGAAAAGATCCTTTCGACGTTTTACGCCAGGTCAGCGAAGCATTGTCCATTCCGGTGGCAGTGGCCGGTGGCATTAATTCCGAGACCGCAGCCAAGGCGGTGGAGGCCGGTGCAGCCATCGTTATCGTGGGTGGTGCCATTACCAAGGCGATGGATCCCGAACAGGCTGCTCGAGAAATTCGCCTGGGACTTGACACCGGAAAAAGCATCAGCACCACCCTTTTCAAACGAAAGGGCGAGGCGCAGATTCGAGAGATCCTTGAAATGGTGTCGGCGCCGAACCTTTCGGATGCCCTTCACCGGGGAGGTGTTTTGCAGGGAATCCGACCGCTTTTCCCCGGTATCCGAATGGTAGGACAAGCCGTTACCGTAAGAACATATCCCGGAGACTGGGCCAAACCGGTTCAAGCCATCGATGTGGCACAGCCGGGTGAGATCATTGTTATCGATGCCGGCGGGACAGGACCCGCCATCTGGGGGGAGCTGGCAACGCATTCGGCAGTTCAACGAAAGCTGGGGGGCGTCGTCATCGACGGGGCCTTGAGAGACAGCCCTGAAATCATGGCAATGAAATTCCCGTCGTTCAGCCGGCTGGTGATGCCCAATGCCGGCGAGCCCAAAGGATTCGGAGAGATCGGCGTTCCTGTAACGGTGGGCAATATGCGCGTAGAACCCGGGGATTGGCTCCTGGGTGACGATGACGGTGTGGTCGTGCTGCCAAAAGCCATCGCCGTGGAATATGCCAACCGAAGCATGGATGTACTCGAGAAGGAAAACCGCATTCGAGAGGAGATCAAAGAAGGCAGCACGCTGAGCAAGGTGACGGAACTTTTGCGCTGGGAAAAAAAATAAAGATGATACAGCTAATCAGAGGATTTAAGGATATTCTCCCCGGTGAAGTGGAACTCTGGCAGAAGATCGAGGAGACCGCCAGATCTCTCTTTGAAGATTTCGGATTCAAAGAGATCCGTATCCCGATCATGGAGCGTACGGAGCTGTTTGCCAGAAGTATCGGGGAAGATACGGATATTGTTGAGAAAGAGATGTACACCTTCCCGGATATAAAAGGAGAACTGATCACCCTTCGACCTGAAGCCACCGCATCTGTTTGTCGTTCCTATATCCAGCACAAACTCTATGCAAAGGATCCGGTCCAAAAATTTTATACCATTGGTCCGATGTTCCGTCGGGAGAGGCCCCAAAAAGGAAGATACCGGCAGTTCTATCAGCTCAATGCTGAAATTTTCGGTGTGGAATCGCCCCTGGTTGACGTTGAGCTGATCTTTATCCTGATAACACTTTTCTCAAAACTAACTGTTTCCGATATTAAGGCCCATATCAATTCTCTGGGGTGCCCTGAATGCCGTCCAATATTCAAAACGGCGCTTTCAGATTTTTTGGCATCAACTGGTGAAAATCTCTGTTCAGACTGCAACCGCCGGAAAATCCGGAATCCTCTGCGCGTGCTCGACTGCAAGGTACCGGCCTGCCGGGAGGCCATGACGGACGCGCCGTCTCTTATGGACTATTTATGTCCGGCCTGCGATCAACACTTTGAAACCGTCAAAAAAACCCTTGAATCACTTAACGTTCCATTTGTGGTTGACAAGCGTCTGGTCCGAGGCCTGGATTATTACACCCGTACAACTTTTGAGATTCAAACCCATGCGTTAGGGGCACAAAATGCCATTGCAGGCGGCGGCCGGTATGATGGCCTGATCAAGGCACTGGGTGGACCCGATATTCCGGCAACAGGTTTTGCCATCGGGTTTGACAGGCTGGCCGAAATTGTCGGTGCCCATAGCCCCGATCTCACCAAAACCCCTGACATTTTTATCGCAGCACTGGGCGAAGAGAGCCAGGCACTGGCATTCGAATGGAATTGTGCGTTATGCCTTGAAGGTGTCATGTCTGAAATGGAATTTGACAATAAAAGCTTGAAAAGCCAGATGAAAAGGGCCGACCGGCTGGGGGCAAAACATGTTTTGATCGTTGGGGATAAAGAAATTAAAGAAGGTTTTGTTGTTTTGCGTGACATGAAAACAAAGGACCAGGTATCGATCCCCATTGCGCGCGTAGTAGAGGATATCAAAGCGAAATTTTCGTGATTTCATGCCTTGCACGATTTGGAGGTTTCTACATACAAAAGTTTTATGAGTGATTAAATTTTTGGATCATCTACAAAATAGTTGGTGATCCCTGAAGGATTCAGGGGGTCAAACCAAGTGAACCTCTTAAAAATTATAAATAATCGAATGGCAAGCGGAATGGATCATCTTTTTTTAAAAGCGTGTACTGTCTGAGTGGTTTAGGGATCGTTGGAAAGAACAGATGCTTACCGAAACATTTCAACAGCAGGAAAGTGGCTGCCCTGATTCGAACCCATTGTTATGGTATCCAATTCTGTTCTTTCTTTACGATCCTTTGACCACGAGTTTACACGGTTTGAAAAAAAGCATGATCCATGGAGCGAGTTAATAAACAAACACATCCCGACCCTCTCAATTAATTGGGAGAAGAACCAAGTTTTTATTCATCTTCATGCAAGATCCAGGTCAGAAAGGAGTCAGTTCATTGTCAGATACACTTGGAAATATGAGAAGGACCCATACCTGCTGTGAACTCGGCGGAAAAGATGTCGGCACCGAGGTGGTGCTGATGGGGTGGGTGCAGCGGCGGAGGGATCACGGCGGGGTAATCTTTGTTGATCTTCGAGACAGAGAAGGAATCACGCAGGTTGTTTTCAATCCAGAGGTAAGTCCCAAGGTTCATGAAAAAGCCCACGTTCTCCGAAGTGAATACGTCATCGGCATCCGCGGGAAGGTCGAGAAAAGACTGGAAGGGATGACCAACCCCAAATTAAAAACCGGCGAGATAGAGGTCTTTGCTACGGAACTCAAAATATTCAATGCTGCGGAAACGCCGCCGTTTATGATCGAAGACAATGTAGAAGTTGCCGAAAACATCCGGTTAAAGCATCGCCACATCGACCTCAGGCGAACGCTTTTACAAAAAAACATTATCAACAGACACACGGCTGCGGTCTCTGTCAGGGAATATCTCAACAGCAAGAGATTCATCGACATTGAAACACCGATACTGACCCGAAGTACCCCGGAAGGCGCAAGAGACTATCTGGTGCCCAGCCGGGTGAACCCGGGTCTTTTTTACGCACTGCCGCAGTCTCCGCAACTCTTCAAACAGCTTTTAATGATTTCCGGGTTTGACCGCTACTACCAGATTGTAAAATGCTTCAGAGACGAAGATCTCAGGGCGGACCGGCAACCGGAGTTCACACAGATCGACATGGAAATGTCTTTTGTGGGGGAAGAAGATGTGATGGATGTCACGGAAGGACTGATGGTCAAACTTTTCAGGGACGTTCTTAACATCGAACTCAAGCCCCCCTTCCCGCAACTTTCCTATGACGATGCCGTAGGCCGATTCGGGCTGGACAAACCCGACATCCGTTTTGGTCTCGAACTTGTGGATATTTCAGATATTGTTGAAAATGCAGGGTTTAAACTGTTTTCGGATGTCGTTAAAAGGGGCGGGATTGTCAAGGCACTAAATGCAAAAGGCTGCACCAATTTTACACGGAAAGAGATTGATGATCTGACTAATTTTGTTGCGGTTTACCGGGCAAAGGGACTGGCATGGATCAAAGTTCATGAAGATTCATGGCAATCTCCCATTGCAAAATTTTTTACCGAAGACGAAAAACAGGCACTGGCCCGGCGCATCGACATGCAGGCCGGCGATCTGGTATTTTTTGTGGCCGATCAGCCCAAAGTCGCCAACGAAGCTCTGGGACATCTCCGAAACTTTATCGGGAAAAAACTCGGCATGGTTCAGGAGAACACCTTCAGTTTTGTGTGGGTCACCCGGTTTCCGTTGCTGGAATATGATGAAAACGAAAAACGGAACCAGGCACTGCACCACCCATTCACGGCACCCATTGAACAAGATTATGATCTGCTGGAAAAAGACCCGCTTTCCGTCAAATCAAGGGCGTACGATCTGGTGCTAAACGGCTCTGAAATCGGGGGCGGGAGCATCCGTATCCATGAGAGAAAATTGCAGGAACGGGTGTTTGCAGCACTGGGAATGGATCGAAAAACATACGAGGAAAAGTTCGGTTTCCTCCTGTCGGCGCTCGATTCCGGCGCACCGCCCCATGGGGGGATTGCGTTCGGCTTCGATCGTCTGGTAATGATCCTTTGCGGACAATCTTCGATCCGGGACGTGATTCCCTTTCCAAAGACCCAGAAAGCCGCATGTCTTTTGACCAACGCCCCTTCGGAAGCCGGCAAGGTTCAGCTGGACGAGCTTTCCTTGCGAATAAAGAAGCTGTAAAATCCAATAGCGTGTCTTGGGGCTCAATCGTCCGGGCCCGGGTTGACCGTGCGCGCAAAGCCGACATCTCCTCAGACGTCAGCGGCCGGTCGATGGCGAGAAACTCATAATATTGGTACTCACTCATTGAAGCTCACCTTTCAGGACCGCCTGGCCCGGAACGCGGAATCGTCTCCCTGATGAAAGAAGATCCGACCTTGCAGTTCTGCGTTTTCGATCACGGCCCACCCTCGACCGCTTGCGGGATCCAGCTTTTCAGAATTTCCCGCAAGGCGTCATAGACGCCGGTGCGCCGCTCCATGAATTCATAATCGTAAACGGTCCGGAGCAACGTGAGCACCTTAACCTTGCGCAGACCGTTTTGAACGCAAAGCTCGTCAAGCAGTTGCTGGTCATCTTGGGATAGCTTCATGGCTTCTTTCCTCGTTTGCCGTTCGTCAAGATATTCCCCAAAACAAAATCATGAGGTTGCTTCATGACCATATTTTATTACGGCACATATAATAAAAATATCATATTTCCAGAGCAATAGCTGTTATATAGGTATTTAAAAGCGCTCAATACCTATTAATTAGGTATTTTACCTATTTCTCCATTTTGCATTGGGTCTGCGGCTTAAACATTACGGCATCATGATCCTGCTTCCCGCACCTGTTCCTCGATAAATCGCTGCATTTCCTCTTTCTTTGGCAGTTCAAGCTGATATTTGGAAACAAAAAGGCCGTTATCCATACCAGCCAGCGCATATTCCACCAGCGTGCGATCTCTTTGAGTGCAAAGCAGGATGCCCACGGGCGGGTTGTCTCCCTTGGACATCATATTTTTCCTATACCAGCTTACATAGGTATTGAGCTGGCCGATGCTTTCATGACTGAATTGTTCAAGTTTCAGCTCCACCAGCACGTGGCATTTGAGAATTCGGTGATAAAAAACAAGATCCACGAAGTTGTGAGTATCCCCAATCAAAATCCTTTTCTGACGGGCCTCAAAGCAGAACCCGTTGCCCAGTTCCAGAAGAAAATCCTGAAGTTTATCCAGGAGTTGATCCTCCAGGTGCGCCTCGCTCATGACTTCCTTTGGTTTTAATCCAAGGAATTCGAAAATATATGGATCGCGTACCGCCAGTTTTGGATCAGCAGCTTCTACACCTTCCTGTGCCAGTGCGGCCAGTTTTTTCTTGTCTTTGGATAGGCCGGACCGCTCATAGTAGAGGCTTCCAATCTGTCGCTTGAGCTCCCGAACCGACCAGTTTCCCTTAATACATTCGATTTCGTAAAAAACGCGTTTAAGATCGTCGTCAAGGGCGGACAATTGCTCGAAATGACTGTAAGACAGGCTACTTAGCATCTTCTCGGATGTTATGCTCAATTGTGCGGACACTGTCCGCACTTTTTCATTTTCGATAGATTTTGGAAGCAGATATCTGGTTTGTGCGGGCACTGTCCGCACAATCTGGGGATAGGCTCGGTAAAAGGCCAGATAGTTGTACAACTGCCTGCGGCCGGAATTACTGACCTCGTGCCCCCGTAACTCTCGAGAAAGCTCGCTAAGCAGGTTGTCGCCATAGGAAGCCCGATCCGCCCCGGATAATTCATATTCAGCGATATAGGCACCAATCATCCAGTTGCGCATTGTCAGGCTGATGTTCACCGCCCGTCCGGCTTGTGCCGCCATTTCGTCATGCACCTGCCGGATAACTCCGACAAGCTTTTCAAAATTCCATTCGTGTTTATTCGTATCTATTCTAAGTTTCATTTCGACTCAATCCGAACTTTCCCAGCCACCTTGCCCTTGACGAAAGTGCATCGTTCGCATAGCACCAGATCCTTGCTCATCATGACGCCGCCTTTTCGATGAGCTGCTCCACGCGGGTTTTGGCTTGGTTTAAAAGTCTTTGCGACTCTTTCTTGGCATATTTAGATTGTACAACCAGGTCTTGAATTTTTTTGGCTAAATTATTTTCAAAAATAGGGACTGGGAATTTAGCAATATAATTGCTTTCTATTGTCGGATAAGATGTGCCGCCACAATATTTTTCAAAGACTGTTCTAATAATACGCAGGTATAGCCAAATAGCCTCTCTTTGGCTTATATCCTTAACGGTGCAAACATATAAAGCACCACTGCAAACTGTTGGATATGAAAGATTATCATCAACAATTGCAATTGCACCCCGCGTTGGCCTGACTTGAGAAATGAGAATTTCACCTCCAACAAGCAGAATTTTGGCATTTGCCGGTAACTGTTTTGCCGGTAATCTTTTTGAAATATAGTTCCCATCACTTATGTTGATGTTGCCAATTTCAATGTAATCATAATCAGAGAGCCCCTTCCCATTAAAATTCGTCAAAATTCTATTTGTAACCAAATTTAAGGCAGAATATCCACCGTGATAAGCCTTAACAGCAGATATGAAAGGCTCGTACTTTGTGTGAAAAAATTCTGGGTCCGCCCGCCGCGACTGCTCCAGTTCGCTAAACCGTGCCGTGTATCCCACCGGTTTTTTGAAATTCAGCTTGTCCAGACCAAGCTCGGATTCGAGAAGGTGTTGGGCTTCTGCATAAAGTTGCTCGCCTTTACGGGTCGCTTTAAAAGCCGAGTTAAGCGTATTTGCAACCTTTTGCTGTTCCTTAAGGTCAATAATAGGAATTAGAATTTTCTTTACTTCTGCACCACTAACATTTGCTTGATTGATTGACCGCATAGCACGACGCTTTATTTGTCCAATCCCAAACGGTGTATTTAAATAGACCGTAAGAAATTCCGGCAAAATGATATCTGGATCCGGTACAAGACGAATAAGGTAAGAAGCGAAGGTGCAATCAGTTTGATCTTTAACTATTGCGGTGCGCCCAACAAATTCGAACGAATTTGTCCTGTTAAAGAGAACATCGTTTTCGTTTAGTCTATATTGTTGAAAAACAAATTTTGGAATCTCAGCATACTTCTCGGGTCTAAGGGCAAAGCAATTCTCGATCTCATTCATTCGAAAAATAGGATAGCCTTCACCTTCAGTATTCATTGAAATTGATATGCCATATTCGCACTTTTTTAGAATGCGTCTAATAGGCAACCAAGTTGACGACTTTGCAGGTTTAAATACATATTGAGGGTCAAAAAATTCTGCGGAAAAACGGTTGTTGTAGATTGCCTCACTAAGCATAACCTGATTTGTTGCCGTCATTACTCCACCTCCCAGAAATCAAACCCTTGCTCCTGGGCAAACCTAACAAAGGCTTCGGCCACGCAAAGCCGGTCTTCCGGTATCTTGGCCGCATCAGCCAGATCATCGGCCGTCAGATCAAAATTGGCCAGGTCTTGGTCCACCACAAGCTGGCCTTCCTGGGGATGGTCGTCGGGAAACTCCACCAGGCTGCCGTCCTCATCCACTCGGTATTCGTAATCGCCGGAATTGTTTTTTCCGCCACGCTCGCTCACAGCCATAAAGATGGGATAATCAAGACGTTTGGCTGCCTCGGCCGCGATCCAGCGCTCTTTCAGGGTGCCGATCAGGTCGGGATCTTCCAAAAGCAGCTCCAGCTTGCCCTTGTTGTTCAGCAGCTTGACGGCCATTTCCGCCTCGGAGATCGCTTTTTCAAGGCTTTTGATCTCGACCTTGTAAGTCCGCTGCTTTATTTTCTGCTTGTCCTTGAGCCGCTTGAGGGCCGCGTTCTGTTCCGCCTTGACCGGTTTGATGTGAACCTGTAATTCCCGCTTGGTGCCTTCCCATTGCTGGGAGATGGCCTCGATTTCCATCTGGTGTTGCTGCTTGAGGGCCTCGACCTCGCTGGCCAGGTCGGTCAGCTTTTGTTTGACCCGGATCAGTTCCGCCTTGAGGGCATCACGCTTTTCCTCGGCCTCTCTGATAAGGTCCTATGGAAAGGGATTGACTTCGGCCGCCATCGGCCTTTCCTGTTCCCCAAACTCAAAGTCACGCTCGGCTGGCTCAGTTTCGGCCGGCTCCGGTTCCGGTTCGGTAAAAGATTCGGCCATAAGATCGGCAATCTCCTCGGGAATCTTTTCATCCGGCACATCAGGCAGATAGCGGCATTCGGCGATCAGGTCCTTGATCTGCTGTTCGTAGTCCGGGCAGGCATTGGCCACTGCCTGCTTGACCTTCTCGATTTTGGCCAGGGCTTCTTCCGTGTATTTTTGAAAGAACAGCACCGAGGTTTTGGTACCAGTGTGGGGTTTAAAGGTGTTGGGGTGCAAACCCACTACGGCCAGCAAACGCGCTTTTTTTAGAATCCACTCGCGGATGAAGGCCAGGGAGGAGTTGTTGAACTTGCCCTGGGGCAGCACGATGGCAGCCCGGCCGCCGGGCCTGAGCATCTTCAACACCCGTTCAAGGAAAAGCACGTCGCGCTCCTCCTTGGGAGCCTTGTCCTTGGCGCGTTTGAGGGCCGGCTTGGCCAGCTCATAGTGCGCCAGCATCTTGCGGTCCTTCATCTCGCCGGCAAAGGGAGGATTGGTGAGGATGACATCGAACTTCAGGTTCTCAAAATAGGTCCAGGCGTGATCCTCATCCCGGAGGGTTTCTTGGGTGGGAATTTTTTTGGCGGTAAGCTTGACCTGCCGCAACCCATGCATAAGATCTTGGCCCGAGGCGGTTTCGTACCAAGTCTTGGGATCGAGGCTGCTTACATCCGGGCCAAAGATATTAGTATGGCCGTCGCCGGCTATGAGCATGAGCGCCCGAGCTGTCTTGGCCGCGCGGGTTTCAAAGTCGATCCCCCAAAGGTATTTGGAGGCGTATTTGAACTTGCGCAACTCCCGTTTGTCATGGTCGCGGGCCGGATAGCACCACTCCATGGCATGCAGCAAAAAACCGGCTGAGCCGCAGGCCGGGTCCATGACATATTCTTTGCGTTTGGGGTTGAGCATGCGCACGCACATCTCCACCACGTGGCGGGGCGTGAAAAACTGCCCCTTCTTTTTTTTAGCTTCGGTGGGCAGAAGATATTCGAAGGCATCGTCCATGACCCGCAGATTCGATCAAAGGTGATGTCCGGGTCCAGAGCCTTGCGGAACTCCACTACCTTGTCCTTGCGGTTCTCCTGGGCCTCGCGTTCATCCCAGATTTTAGCAAAGATGAGCTTGAAAATCTCATTGAACTCATCCTTGCCACTGTCGGCCAACACCAACTCTTCCAAATCCTGGACGATTTTCTTGAAGTTGAATTCCGTTCTGAGCTGCAGCAGGGTCTTTTTGGCTTCCAGCACATCCTTGGCTTCCTGGCCGCGCCGGGGAATGTCGACCAGGGTGTCGTCGAATTCTTTGGGATAGGGACGATAGAGGATAATGCTGTCGCTGCCATTAGACCAGACCGCCACGGGTGCACCCTTGGCGTTCATATAGCTTTTGAGCTGCTCGATGCCGTCCTTGCGCTTGGGCTTCTTGCATTCGACGATAATCTTGGGCGTCTCCTTGGTGTCATCGGTGTATACGATTATGTCGGCGGCCTTGGTCCCCACCTCGGTACCGAACTGCACGCTCTTTTCCAGTTCGATCTCATCAGGCTGATACCCATATTGGTTGATCAGTTTGTAAATCCAAAGCTGCCGGATAATTTCCTCCGGGGATGACTTGCCGACATCCACATACACCTGGACCTCTTCCTTGCCGGAGGAAAAGGGAACAAAGCTTTTCACGTAATATTTGGTCTTGCCGGCATCGCGTCCGGTTTCAGCGGTTTTAGGATAGATTGAAAGGATTTCATGAATGGGCTTTCCGAGCGTTTCAAATTCGGTGAGTTCGTATTTGATGCCCGGCTCTTTGAAGATGCGATCAATCAGTTCCCTAGTCATTTTCGTGGTCATCGCGTCTGCTCTGGAACCTCCCTTTACTCCTGTCCATTCGATGATCGTTATAGTGTATCCTGACTATTTAGCTCGCCGAGGAGATCGGTGCCTCGCTCTCCCATGCTGCGGAGCAGTTCTTCGATTTTTTGCATGGCCAGCGGCGATGGCTTGGCACGGCCGTTTTCCCAACGGTTGATGGTAGGAAAGGTTACGCCGAGTCTTGCTGCGAATTTTTCCTGAGTTAAACCTGTTCGCTCCCGAAGTTCACGAACCAATCGGGGAATGTCTGCCTGACGATTCAAATCTTATCTCCTTTCAGATGTGATACAGGACTGAACAAAGCAGAGTTCATATCATGCGACCCGTCAGATGATATATCATACAATAAAAGGTGTATTGTCAAGACGTTTTTGATGGATAATGGAACAGCCGGGCAGGAATTTGGATAGGACGATAACTCATTGAAATTACGATGCTTGGGAAAAAGTAGTTTCGCATCGGTGATGAAAAGTTCTATTCATAAATCAACAAGTTGTCAAAAAGAGGGTTGCTGCAAGAGGACCGGAATAGGCATCAAACGCCATTTGCCAACTACCCTTTCCAATGCAGATCGTCGCAAGTTGAGTTCTGAAATTGCTGGTAGTTCAGAGAACCTCAAGTGAACCGGTTACAGGCAGGAAGCGCCACCGGGAAGCCTCTTGCGTAAAAAATGGGTCCGCCGGTTCATAGGCAGGGCAAGCTGTCTCCGAATTTGCTCGATGAGAATACGTTCGTTTTCTTTTTTCAAGGCCTTTAATTGTTCTTTTTTATCTTTTTTTCTTTTCATCCAGCGTTTTTTCCAGGATATCGATCACGGCATTATCCTTTGGCCGTCCGAGCGCTTTTTTGCTTTGAATGATTTTTTCCAGGCTGGCAAGCTTTAATTTATACCCTTCAAAATCAACTTCAACCGCATCGGATCGAAGATTTTCAAATGATTTTATTCCATGCAAGACTGACATAAAGTCCAGCTGTACTCCCGTATCGTCATTGACGACGCGATAAAGAGAAGATATCGGATAATAAGGTTTAAGGATTTGGGCATCGAGCTCTTTTGCCACAATCTTTAATTTTCGCATGTTGCCGGACGTCTTTCTAAACATGAAATCAATGTCCAGCGTTGTCACCGGTGCACCATGCATAGCGGCTGCCGCATTTCCCACCATAATGGCTTCGAGGCGGGCTTTATGCAAGGCTCTGGCGACTGATTTCAGTAATGGTCCGGCGTCCATTCAAAGTTCTCGTTATCCATGATGTTTGAATTTTTACCTTGTATATAAAAATTAGAGATTTAAAAAACAAGCTGCTGATATTCATCAAATAGAGATTTGTTCTTTTTGTCAATATTTTTAAAAATTGATGGTTTCGTAAAAAGTCGATATTGCTCGCTCCGTGACCATTTGGGGGCGTTTCCATCGGTTCCGCTAAATTTCAAGAACTCGGCGCAAGCGCCTCAAACAGCTTGAAATTTTTAACGCTTCACCGCTTGAAACGCTGATTCCCCAAATGCTCAAATGTCGCTCACAAAAGACTTTTTACGAGT
>JAWOIY010000011.1:0-9290 GCA_046484425.1 Desulfobacterales bacterium
CGGAGACGGTGAGGAGGCCCGGGAACTCACCCAGGAGGCTTTTATGCGTGCCTTCCGGAGTTTGAAAAAATTTCGGGGCCAATCATCTTTTTATACATGGTTCTATCGAATTCTCATAAATACGTGCCTGGACAGCCGGCGACGGCGCAGCAGATGGGAGAAAATATTTTCCTTTTGGCGTGGAGACCGGCCGGAAAAAACGACTTCGGATGAGATAAATGCGGAGTATCCGGATCCAAAGGAATATTCAAATCCAATGACCGCGTTAACCAATAAACAGCTTTCAAAAGAAATTAAAGAGGCGTTGGAGGCGCTTCCTGAGAATCAGCGTGTGGTTTTTCAATTGAAAGTGCTTCATGGAATGCGGATACGCGAAATCGCCAAAATTATGGGATCAGCGGAAGGAACGGTCAAAAGCCATCTTTTTCGGGCAACGCAATTCATGAGAGACGCTTTACAGGAATGGGCTCAGCCTTAGGAGGTGAGTGTATGAATTATTGTCGCGAATGGCAAGAGACGCTATGGTTGGATGTACATGGAGAGTTAACGCCGGACGAGCGTCTTGAATGGGATAAACACCTTGAAATATGCAGACCCTGCTACCAGGAGCGGGAACGGCTGCTTTGGATGCTGAAACACGTTACGGAAGTCATGCCCGAACCGACCCTGTCCCATGAAGACGCCGGCGCTCTCTACAATGCCGTTACAGGGAAACTCCGAGGGAAACACCGCGGCAAGGCCCGGTTTCGAGAATGGTTTTTTGATGGATATATCAAGCCCGTTCATGCGCTGGCCGCGTGCTGCCTGTTGATCGTGGCTTTTGGATGGTTCGGCTTAAGGGGACCGCAACAGACAACGCGAGTCGGGACCATCTCGGACATTGGGGGCCAGGAACAGTCGATTGTTCAAAATATCGACCTGCTTGAAAACCTGGAACTGTTGGAAGAAATGGATACCATTGAAAAACTGGATCGAGTACTAAAAGGTTGAGAAGAGGAAGAGTCCGGATGAGCCCTGGTCTGTTCCGTTTTGCGGGAGACAGAGATAGATGGGTCTGCCAGTAGGTATTTCAAGGGGAATGATGGAATGATGGAGTGATGGAATGATGGGTTGCGGAATGGTATCAATTTTATAAAATATAGGTTCATTTTAATATTCTTAAATTGGCAACATTCCTATTCCCTTAAATATTCCAGTATTCCAATACCCCATCATTCCAACCATGTGCAATGAAATATTTATCACACCTCTCTGAGGATAACCAAAACATAGTCCTTCCCGTAATACGGGATCTAAGGTAGGGTCGTATAATTGAACAATGAGCAATATGTTGGAATTATCGATGATGGAACATAAATATCTATGGTTAAAAGCCTTTAAACCCCGTGCCGCTGTTTTGGCGCTGATGCTGGTGATATGGGTTGCTTTTCCTGATTTGGGCTGGAGCGGGTCAAAAATGCAAAACAGAGGTGCCCGCTTTCAAGAAGCGGAAACATACGATCAGAATATGCGACAGAACCATCCGGGCGGTTTTATCCTTCCGGATAGAAATTGGTCTTACGCACCTTCAGACAGGATGGGTTCAACCCTGCTACTGGCTAAAAATTACAATAAAAGATATGACCGCCTGTCCCCTGAAGAGAAGGGTAAGCTGAAAAAAAGGTATCAGGAGTGGGAGTCATTGCCTGAGGAAAAACAGCAAATGTTGCGTCGTCGAATGGAGAAGTACGAACAGCTTCCCCCCCAGGAGCGCGAGCGCTTCCGGCAAAGGTATCAGCAATTGAAAGAGCTCCCGCCGGATGAGCGCCATATGATTCGCGAAAAACTTCGAAAATGGGACCGCCTGCCCCCTCAAGAGCAAGAACAGATCCGTCAAAAGTTCCGCAGGCCCTGACCATTGTTTGTTTAGCCGGTTATCCGGTATTAAAGTAAAGATCCGGGTCCAGAGGGCCCGGCTTTGAGCTAAGCCCAGAGGGCATGATTTGTACCTTTTGCAAGTCATTGGAATGTTGGAAGACTGGAATACTGGAAGATTGGGTGGTAGAAGCGGAAATGATCTCTTTAAAACTGACAGAATTCCTTCACAACCCATTATTCCACGATTCCATCATTCCATTACTCCTTTTGAATCATTTACCGGCAGAGCCATTGAACTCTGACCCGGCCCTGAGGACCGGGATTTCCAAGCTGCATTAAAGACTAACGGGCCCAACCGGCTTAACGGGTCAACGGGCTAACGAACAGAATTCCGCTGGATTAAAGGCAGTTCAGGATAAAATTGACGCGAGCATTGACCGTCTCAAGAGGGACAACAATAATCTCATAACCCAGCATCCGGTAACTTTCCTTTAACAGACCATCCAGCCTCGATGCGGTCTCATCGTCTTCCGAACGCACCGGATCGTGTTCAAAGGGTATTCTATCAAAGAAAAATATCTTTTTATACCGCCAAAGTGTGCTCTTTTGAATGGGGTCGGCAGGATCTAATCCTTCATGGATGTAATACCCGATACTGTCGGGCACCGCACGGTCCAGAAAAATGGTTTCCTCTTTTGGCAGAGACCGTTCGATCTCGATTTTTTTATACAAAATGTGACTTTCAAAGGAAAGTATGTCTCCTTTGATCCGGTCGATGGTTTCCCCCTTTTGTAGTTTTTCGTCGATATATGTCCGGGCCGCTTCATGCACCACCAGGTAACCCCGTTTCTCAAATTCACGGATGACGGTGGTTTTTCCCGAGCAGGGCGCACCGGTAATGACGTGCCAGTTTGTCTGCTGCATAATTTGCTCCGGATGCTTATCGAATCTATACGGCGGCTTTATGTTTTTTGAAGTGCGAAGTTTTTAATAAGTAAATTAAATGAGGGGTCGGGGTGTTTTTCCAAACAACCGCTACATGGATAATCTTTTTTTAAACCGCATGAACTCGCCCCCAAATGGTCACGGAGCGAGCAATATTGACTTTTTACGAAACCATCATATTTGGAATTTCAGTAAGTCAATGAACATTGCCTGTGTCCGACCCGGGTAGCGGTTTTGAATCAGCCCCGATACTTCCGCCGACGGCGTCCTTTCCTTTTGCCTTGATATCAAACATGGCACGATCCGCCTGAGCCAGCAGCCCGGTCATATCAGTGGCATTATCAGGATAGGTGGAAACACCATAGCTTGCCCGCAAACTGACTTCGTACCCTTTGTTGGCCAGATAGATCGTTCCCTTCATTCTGGATCGAATTTCCTCCGCTTTTTCCATGGCCTTTGTTTTATCAAAACCCGGGAGCACAACCACGAACTCATCACCGCCATAGGCCACCCCATAGGCCGGATCGACAATAGAATTCCGGAGGGTTGCAGCCACTTCGGCCAGGGCTTGACTGCCGTTAAGGTGGCCATATGTATCCACCACCTGCTTGAAGTTGTCTATGTCCATAAAGATAAGCGAAAAAGGCATGTTATCAGCCGCGCTGGCAGTGATTAACGCGCCCAGGGACTGGTAAAGATAACGGGTGTTTTTAAGGCCGGTCAAATTGTCGTGAACGGCCAGATGACGAAACTTTTCCTCACTTTTTCTGAGCTCCTCTTCGACCTGCATGCGTTCGGCGATTTCATTCTTCAGTTGCCGATTTACCTTTTTTAATTCTTCTCTTGAACGAAATAATTCCAGATGGGTCTTAACCCTGGCCAACAGTTCAGCACCATTAAATGGTTTGGTTACATAGTCTGTGGCACCCATTTCAAATCCCTTGACAATACTTTCAGTAAGATTTTTCGCCGTGACAAAAATAAGCGGAACATCTCTGTTGGCTGAACTTTTTCTTAATTGCTCACAAACCGCAAACCCATCCATGTCCGGCATCATTACATCCAGTAAAATGAGGTCAAACCGGTTGGATTGGGCCTGAGAAAGGGCTGACGCACCGTTTTGCGCAAATGCCATCTGATACCCCTCTTTTTGCAGGATATTTGCAGCCAGCTGGATATTTTTGGGGATGTCGTCCACAATTAATATTTTATAGTTTTGATTGTTTTCATTGCTCATGACTGACTGCCTTCTTCCTCCATCAAGTAAGCAAACGAGGCTCTTCTCCCAATCGGTCGGGAATCGGGATGTTTTTTTATTAAATCGCTCCATGGAGCATGCTTTTTTTCAAACCGTGTAAACTCGTGGTTAAAGGATCGTAAAGAAAGAACAGGATTAAATATAACAACAATAGGTTCGGATTGAAACCGACTTTTTCTTGCTGTTGAAAAGTTTCGGCAAGCCTCTGTTCTTTCCAACGATCCCTAAACCACTCAGACAGTACACGATTTTAAAAAAAGATGATCCATTCCGCTCGTCCTTCAATTGTTTATAGGTTTTAAGAAGTTCACTTGGCTCCTGGAATCCTTGACCCCCTGAATCCTTCAAAGATCGCCAACTATTTTGGAGATGATCCGCAAATGATTGGTTAAGCCTGCTGGCCCGTTGGCCTGTAATTTAATGCCGGCCAACCACCTACTGAAGCAGCGATCTTAATTTTTCAATCAATTCAGGATAGGTGTTTAAGGTGATATTCATATTTTCTACGTCAAAGTTGCCGGCCTGATTGGTTAAATCATCGCCGAATCTTATAAAATTTTCCAATGAATATTTTTCACCCAATTTTTTCATTTGATGTCCAAATGCCGCGATATCATCAAAAAAAAGGTTTTTTCGAGTCGATTCCCATAATCCCATATATTCATTTTCAAGGATATCAATAACATCCGGCAACCGTTCGATAACTTCAGACGGCAACCTCACGGTTTCTTCCGACTTTCCATTTTTTTCCTTTTTTGAATATTTTATGAAACGGGTGATTTCCCGAAACAGTTTTGACTTCTGTATGGGCTTGCTCAAGAACCCCTGGAAACCGCTACGCATGACTTTTTCTTTTTCTTCTTTCATCCCGAACGCGGTCAAGGCGATGATCGGAATCGTCGCTGTCTCCGCATCTTCGCGTATCAGTTTTGCTGTTTTATATCCATCCAATCCCGGAAGTCTTATATCCATTAAAATGATATCAGGCTTGTACTGTTTGACAAGAAGGATTGCTTTTTCACCGTCCTCGGCTTCAATAAAAGTAACATCTGTTTGTCTGAAATATTCTTTTATCAGTTCTCGATTGGATTCAATATCATCCACGATCATAATGAGCGACTTTTCAAAAATAATGTCCTCACTGTCAAAAGTGTCATCTTTTTCGGATTGAACTTCATCAGTGGCAATAGATACGCGAGGAATAATGATGTCAAAGCGGGTGCCCTTTCCTTCCTCACTTTGAACAGAAATAAATCCGCCCATTATTTCAACCAGTCGTTTTGTGATGGTCAGGCCTAATCCTGTGCCGCCGTATCGTTTGGTACTCTGACCATATCCCTGTTTAAAGGCATCAAATATTTCATCCAGAGATTCGGCAGGAATGCCGATCCCGGTATCTTCCAAAACGATCGTCAGATTTAAATGGTTCGCATCATTTTCTATATCTTCTTTTTCAGCACTGACTTTTATATACCCTTTTTCTGTAAACTTTATTGCATTGTCGATCAAATTGATGAGTATTTGTCTCAGGCGCAATTCATCCAAAATTAAGCTTTTGGGAATATCCTGGGCAATATTTATTATAAAATCAAGATGTTTTTCTGATGCCTTCAGGGAAAAAATATGTTTGATTTCATTAAAAATTGCGTGAGGATTCAAAGGTTCGAACTGAAGTTCTATCTTTCTGGCCTCAATTTTCGACAGATCGAGAATACTGTTAATCAGCGTCAATAAACTTTTACCGCTGGATCGAATCGATTCAAGATAATTTTTCTGCCGTTGATCCGTGATCAATGAATTCAGCAGGTCCGAGAAACCCAATACGGCATTCAAGGGCGTACGGATCTCATGGGACATGCTGGCCAGAAACTCGCTTTTTGCACGGTTTGCGGATTCAGCCAATTCTTTGGCTGCAAGCAACTCTTTGTTAGCCTGATGAAGTTCGGCGGTACGGAGGGATACCTGTTCTTCCAGGTGTTCCCTGTACTTCTTCAGTAAATTATCGCGGGACTGAATACGGGTCAGCATCTCATTGAATCCGTCAATGAGGATACCAATTTCGTCCTGGCTGTGTTTTTCCGCCCGGACGGAGAAATCTTTTTCTTCTGAAACGGCCCTTGCTGTTTGCGTCAGGCTCAAAATGGGCTCGGAAATAACGCGCTGGAGGGATGATGACAATATCCAGGCGATAACAAAAGCAATCAATACAATGACAGCAAAGATCACGATGGATTCTATTATTTTAGCATTCATACTGCTTAAATCATATTGAATGCAAACCGTCCCGATAATATCATTTTCAAGAGGGATTTGCTGAAACATAAACAAATAATTCCCCTCATAATAATGGCCTTCTTTCCGAAGTTCTGGGGGAGCCGGTTTTTGGTCTGCCGCCTGGCGATAATATGTGGCAAAGACGTTCCCGTTCATATCGTAAATACAGGCAAAGAAAATATCCGGTTTGGCACGCAATGCCGCCAGGTTCCGCTCGGCCGTTCGTTGATCAAGAAAAACCAGTGCTCCCTTACTGTTCAGTCCGATGACCTGCGCCAAACTGTAAAGATCATCGCGGACGGCCTTCCGAAATGTGGTGACATCCTTAAAAATAAAGGCTATCGAAGCAAATAGTATGGTGACCCCGCTGGTGAGCATAATAATTGTTTTCAGCTTCCATTTGATGGAAAGGTCCTGGAAAGCGCCCATTTTATTGTTGCCCTTCTTTAACGATTTCGGCTGACATCAGAATTTGTGAGCTCAATTTCAATCCAGCCTTCCTGGCAGCGTCGACGTTGACTTCAAAGCGGAGCCGGTTTTGTTCCATGAATAAGTTGATGATCCCACCCATTTGAGCGAAGCCCTCCGTTTCTCCCACGGTCAATATGCTTCGATTTTCTGATTCGATTAATTTTTGCTGTATGAATTCTCTGTCCGTTGTTCCAAAGAAAAAGATGTTGCACATTTCGGTGTCATTGCCATCCTCATATTTTCTTACTTTTATTTTCCTGCCGCTGACGATTTTATCGTTCAGGTCAAATAGAGCATCGCTTAACGGATTGTCCGAGACAAAACACAAGTCAATGGTGTCGCTGTTTTCAAAGGCACTCGGCGGCCACTCAATAAATTTGGCAAAGTTATAGATAAAACCCGCCTTAACCTGATACTCCAGGCCGGAAAGCGTTTCCGGTCGGGCATATTGGGGGCAGAGCATCATCAGGCACCATGCGATCACGACAGCTATCCGGCCGATTTTTCTGCATGCTTTATTTTTTTGAAGCGTGTCTTTCATGCAGGATTCCCTTTAAAAACTCCACACCACTTTTCCATAAATACTGCGTTCAACTTCAAGGGTAGAAAATTCGGCGTGTCCCTTCTCGAAAAGATTCTGCCCCACCACCGAAAGTTCCAGGTTTTCGACGGGCCTCCAGGCCAGCCTGGTATCTATCGTCGTATATGCGTTGACATTGATTTCACGGAGGCTGCCGACATAACGAAACCACAGGTCGAAGTCGATCTGTTTCGTTATATCGAACAAAGAGCGTACTGAAAATTGATTGCGGGGATTACTTTTAATGAAGAATTGCCTGGTGAAGTCATCGGTGCCGGTAATTTTGGTGTACAGATACCCATAGGAAGCCATCAGGCGCCACTGCGGGACGACCCGCCAGTCTGCGGACACCTCCAGTCCATAGGCTTCGCCATCCAAATCGTTGTCGTATGTCAGCGGGATGACAAAGTGTGGATCGGGGCCGTCTACCGGAAATGGGTCTCCTGATTTGAGTCCGATCAATTTGTCGTAATCATAATAAAATACAGCCGTATCCAACATCAGGTTGTTCATTGGCCGCACGCGATAACCGAGTTCATAGGCGGTGAGTTCTTCGGAAACCAGATTGTTGTTGCCAAGGGTGACGATGGCCTGCGGGTCGGACAAATCGTCGGGAGTCAGCACAGCCTCATTGGTACTAACGTGTTGTTCGAGACGAGAAGGCATTCTCATGGCCCGTGATACCGCTCCCCAGAGTGAGTGCCGCTTTTCAGGGGTCCATATAACCCTGAGACTGGGTTGCACCTCAAGACCGGTGAAGTCATTGTGCTCGAACTTCGATCCAACGATCAGGGACAACCGGTCCGGCGTAATCTGTATTTCATCCTGAACAAACGCACTGACCAGATCCTGATCAAGGCGGTCCGGGTCCATGTTGATGTCAAAGGTGTTGTCGAACTTGTCTGAAATGAACCGATACCCCAGACCCCAGACAATATCCTGTCGCTCAAAAATGTTGAAGCGATGCTGAAAATCGAGGTCAATGGTCTCCACCCGGCCGCTGCCCGGATCATAATCCTTCTTGGCATGATCATAATAAAATTGTAAGACAGTATCGGAAGTTGTGGAAATTTTGTGCTGCCAGCGGCCCAGCAGGTGCCCGCCGGAGGCTTTGGAAGTATCGCTTTCCTGAATGATAAGGGGCGGTGAGAGCGACACGCGGTCAATATTCGTGTCGTACTCGTTTATATAGGCTTCACCCTGTAGTGTCAGGGAATTCCCCGGATCTGGTGCCAGTGCTTTCCCGGGGTCCCAGTCGATTCGGAATCCGCCGCGACCCGATTGCCAGTCACTGGTGGGATTCACATCCGAATCGTCTTCAATGATGCCGGCAAGCTTCCCCCGGTTAAAGTACTTTGCATAGGCCCGGTAATGGATTTCCTCGCCTGAGGCGCCTCCGTACCGAATGCTTCCCATCCCTTCCTCGTTCCCGCCCAGCGCGCTCACCTGCCATCCCTGGGTCTTTTTTGCCTGTTTGGTGATGATATTGATGACGCCGTTTACGGCATTTGCACCCCACAGGGTTGCCCCGGGCCCGCGAATCACTTCGATACGGTCAATATCTTCCAAAACGGTATCCTGAATATCCCAGAACACACCTGAAAAGACAGGTGTATAAACGCTGCGGCCGTCAATCAGCACGAGAAGATTGTTGGCGAATTGGTCGTTCAGTCCGCGGATATTGATCGCCCAGTCCGTTGACGTGATTCGGGCCACATGAACGCCCGGGGCCAGGCGCAGCGCCTCGGGAATGCTGGTAGCCCCGGATCGCCGGATATCTTCCTGTGTAATCACAAAAACGGCTGCCGCTGCATCGGAAAGTTTTTCCGGTTTTTTCGAAACTGAGACAATTTCAACGTTCATCAGTTCTTCTAAAGTGAACTCGGTAAAATCTTTCACGGTATC
>JAWOIY010000032.1:0-4471 GCA_046484425.1 Desulfobacterales bacterium
CTTAGAGTTCTTGAAGGACTTAGTACTGTCGGTAACTTCGACCACCGTGGTAAAAAGCATTGTCTCAAATACATCCTTCCAGTCTGGAACTATAAATACCATTGCTTATGATAAATTCGGGCAACCTTTAACAAGTTTAAGATCAGCATATTTGATATGTTTCCTGAGAGCCCTGCGAGCAAAGTGAGGTATTTCTAAGGGAAAACACTCTAAAGAGTTGCTCCATTTTGAACCGGCCGGATGACAGATAGTACTTTCATCTCTGCCTTCCGGATAAAGTAACAATCAGCCCTTTTTCGTGGTATAGATTTTGCCCAATCTCTTTAGGAGAGGGTAGAATCATTTGGCCCGAAAGACGCTGCCGACTCAGATGTCAAAAGTCCGTATATCATAGTGTAGCGTTTTATCGAATGTTGCGCCCGGTGGAATACCAAAGTGGCCCAAAAGGCTTTTCAGATGAAGACCCACTGGCAGTACCGTTTAACTAAGCGCAATTTTTGATAAAACGCAAGAACTGTACCGGCTCCTGAGATGATCAAGTTAGCAAGGAATACTATGGGGATTGAATAATGTGGATGTGATTTTCCACTGTTTGAATGAGTGTTTCAGGTCTGAGTTTTGTCCCGGTTAAGGTAACCAAAGCATAGATGAAGAGATTTTCTCAATAAAAAAAGAGTGATATGGATTGGTCTCTTGTCTTTTTTCATAGCAAAACCGTAGGATAGGCGAACCAATTCAATTCTGTCAAATGAACAGGCAGTCTTCTTGTTAAAGATGTCGAACTTGCCCTTTTGAAGACGTTCAGGAAGTGTCCCTTGTCAAGTTTGGTAATTCCCTGATTTGTATCATCTTTCCTTTCTGGCACCTAGGACAGCAGGTAATGTCTATTCCTGTCACACGTTGCATGATTTCCTGCACAGTTTCTTTAACTTGTTCGATAAGTTCTGCTTTGGATTCTAAGAGATTTCTGATTATTTGAATACATTCCTTCTTTTTCATATTCGACAGGAATCCAAAATATCTGATTTTCATAAAACCTTTCGGCAGAACATGCAAAAGGAACCGTCTGATAAACTCATCAGCACCCAAATCCATCGTCTTTTTTTCGTTATTATTCTTCCGATCTCGATAAGAAAAGACAATCCGCCCATTATCAATATCAAGAAGGCGATTGTTTGAAATTGCAATACGATGCGTATAACGACCAAGATATTCCAGGACTTGTTCAGGGCCTGCAAAGGGGCGTTTGGCATAGGCTATCCATTCAATTTCTGCCAATTTCTGGGTCATTGTTTCAAACGCTTGTGGTGCACCAAGTCCTTCCGTTTTGCCGGGAAAGATGATCTTTTTTTGTTGGTAGGTTATTTTTAACTTTTGCAGATATCGTTTCCGGCACTCCTTAGCCAGCGATTTAATTCGGAACAGAAAAGATTGCCTTGCCGGAATCCATTTGTCTTTAGCTGGCGATAAAGCTCCGGCGGGGATAAGACAGTGGATATGAAAATGATCCATTAAGGTTTGGCTCCATGTATGAAGAACCGCAATTAGGCCGAGTTGTCCGTTAAGCCGCCATTGAGGATCTTTTGCAAACGCCTGCAAGCTTTCATTGACCACGGCAAACAACATGGACAGCATGATTTTTTTATTGTTGAGAACAATTGGATTAAGGGTGTGCGGTAAAGTGAAAACAAGATGGAAATACCCACATGGAAGGAGCTCCGCTTTACGATCATTTAGCCACCTTTCTTTTGTCATAGTTTGGCATTTTGGACAATGTCTATCCCTGCAGGAATTGTAGGCAATTTTCTCATAGCCACACTCGTTGCATTGTTCAACATGCCCGCCAAGTGCTGCTGTACGGCATGTTTCGATATGATGCATTACTTTAGCTTGGGCACATGATATGTTATTGTTTTGCCGATATTGGTCACCATAACGGTTGAAAACATCTGCAATCTCGTGTTGATTTTCTCTATTTGACAGAGCAAAGGGAGATTTCATTTATCGCCCTCCTGTTTCAATTCAAGCTTGTCGAGTGGGCTCTTGAGTTGCACCAACCTTTCTGGGGTAACGTGAAGATATATTGTCGTGGTGTTTATCGACTTGTGGCCAAGGAGGTGACTGATTGTATAAAGGTCCGCCCCCTGATAAAGGAGGTGGGTTGCAAAACTGTGGCGGAGGCTATGGATACAGCATGGTTTCGTTATGCCAGCTTTTTTTTTATGCTCATAAAAACTTTTCTTGCTGCTGCATAGGACAAATGTTTCTCTTGGTCATAGCCTGGGAATAGCCACTTTTTAGGCTGATACTTACGATAATAACTCCTTAATTCGTCAAGAAGTTCTTGTGACAGAAGTGTATATCGGTCTTTTCTACCCTTTCCTTGTTCTACCCGGATCAACATCCTTGAAGGATCACTCTCAATGTGATGGGGTTTTAAATTGATCAATTCGCTGACCCGGAGACCAGCACTGTATGCTGTTTTGAGTAGAACTCGATGTTTGAGATTGGTGACGGCAGAAAACAGACGCTTTACTTCTTCAATACTGAGCGTTACCGGCAGTTGTTTTTGATAGGGCCGTGGCGGAATTCCGAAACGACCTACATCTTCCCACTGGCAAATATTTTTATAGAAACAGATAATGCCCGATAAATATTTATTACACGTGCTCCAACTCACCTTCCTTTTTGCTATAAGGTAACGGAAATAATCATGAATCTGTTCACTCGTAAGAAGGTCGGGCGAAAGGTTGTAAAACTTTGCTAATCCTTTGACGGCGGAGACATAGCCTTCCTGGGTACATTCTGAAAAGCCCTGAAGGGTCATATAATCGATGAACTGCTCTCTAAGGTTACTGCTCATAATTACACCTCCTTGGTTTGAGTGATAATGCAATTGGTCTAATTGGATTAGACACCAAAGAGGTGTAATTAACGAATATTTAAATCCTTGAAATGGGCTCGTTGTATAAAAAATGGGGGCGAGAAAAATCGAGTGCTACGATCAACCACCAGTCCGCGCAGCGGTTCAGTTTTCCAATCGATCAAAACTTGACTTCTTTGTTGAGACAGTGGGGACAGTACAGACCAAGCTTGTTTTCAAGTACCTTGAATGTAAAGAATAAGAAGGCAGGCCTTTCTTGATCCTGCCTTTAACCCAGCTTGATTCGGTTTTCAGCAGTCAAGCTTAACTATCAGAGGTCTTGGGCCACAGACAGTATGGTCCCAAACTTACTTCTGACGAAAAGGATTCCATTCTCTCCTTTTCTTTCTCATAAAAATTTTTTTTATTATTAGAATTTGTAGGAGACGATGAAATCAGATTGAAAATCAAAAAAAATGGCACAACAAATACTGAATAAACTACTAATAAAACGTAGTCAAAACCACTAAGTGGAAAATCGAAATCAAATTCGAATTCATAGTTTAATTGTTTGAAATTCTCATTTATAATAGATTGTTTCATGGGTCCCCCCCCCTGCAAAAGGAATTATTCCAGCCAATAAGACATAAGCATCTGTTTATAAAAGACTCAGCCAACCGTCCGCACCAGCCGGCCAAACCCTCCGGGAATTGTTCCCGAGGACCAGAAAGCCCGGCCCTGTTTATAATCGACAAACCAGTACCCGCCCGGTTTTCGCTGGGCGGCGACGAAAATAAACGGCTGCTCCTTGGAAAAGCACGGCTGCAGAAAAACATCTTTGCCGTTTTTTTCCGGTTCCATCAGCGACATGGCCTCTTCCATGCTCGGCAATCGCCAGTCGGAATATCCGGCAAAACTCTTTTTGTTCAGGTCTTCGATATTTCTTTGCATGGTGCGGATGGAATTGATATCCAGACCATCCCGCTGCCACATTAGTGAGGTCCGCTGATCAACTATTACCGCAGGGTCCGTTGTCCTGACAAAAGAATTGTCAAACTTTCCGGACTGATTGTACTCGGAGTCAAAAAAATTCCATTTTTTAATCACATCGGCAATCTCATCGTCATTGATAATGACAAAATCACTCTGTGACGGCAAAAGAACCGTGTCGCCGGTAAAGACATGTGCAGAGGCAAGGGGAAGCGGCAGGCCCATATCCTCCTTATGAATGACAGCAACGCTCGGCACGATAAGCCGGGAATCGCCCCCGTCGAGGACGTTTGCTATGAGCCACTGCTTAATATGTTCGTCGATGGCATAACTCTTCTCAAAGGTGGATGAACTGCCCTGACTCTTGACACACTGTTTGATAATTTCCAGGGGGGCTTTTATTTCCGCGATAATCTTGGCGTGTTTTACCGCCCTTTCCATAAGACAGAGTTTTGGCTCATCTCCCCAGTTATCAACAAAGAAATAATAGACACACTCGTCATTGTTTCTCACTCTTTCACGACCACCCCATGACTCAAAGGTGCCAAAAGAAATATCCGGGCTCATCTCCCAATCTATAGGACTGATGACCTGATTGCCGATTTTCACCTTGTGAAA
>JAWOIY010000191.1:0-42134 GCA_046484425.1 Desulfobacterales bacterium
TGGTTTCGTAAAAAGTCGATATTGCTCGCTCCGTGACCATTTGGGGGCGTTCCCATCGGTGAAGCTAAATTTCAAAAACTCGGCGCAAGCGCCTCAAACAGTTTGAAATTTTTAAAGCTTCACCGCTTGAAACGCTGATTCCCCAAATGCTCAAATGGCGCTCACAAAAGACTTTTTACGAGTTTGTCAAATATCAAATCACAAATATCAAACAAATCCCAATGATCAAAATTCAAAAATCACTGCCTCGGACGGGACTCATCCTGGAGGGTTTTGAATATAACAACAAAAAGGATCGACAATGCCAAAAAAGACACCGTTAAACAAAGAAAAAGTCCGGGTGGCAAAAATTCTGAAAATACTAAAAATAACCTATCCGAGCGTCAAAACCCAGCTTCGTTACGGCAGTCCTTTTGAACTTCTTGTAGCCACCATACTATCCGCACAATGTACGGATAAACAGGTCAATGGCGTCACAAAAGAACTATTTAAAAAACTAAGAACTCCCCATGATTTTGCAAGTGCTTCGAATGAAACCATTGAAAACCTGATTCGACCCACCGGTTACTTCCGGAACAAGGCGAAGAATATCAAAAACTGCTCCGAAAGTCTCCTGGAAAAATATGATGGCCAGGTGCCTCAATCCTTGGATGAACTGGTAAAACTTCCCGGTGTGGGACGTAAAACCGCCAATGTGGTCCTTGGCAGTGTATTTAATATTCCGGGTATTGTTGTGGATACACATGTGGCAAGAATATCAAAAAGACTGGGTTTGACAGAAAATAACAACCCCGTTAAAATTGAGTATGACCTGATGGAGGTTATTCCTAAAAAAGAATGGAGTGATTTCTCTTTGCAGCTTATCTATTTCGGAAGAGCCATATGCAAGGCGAGAAAACCGATGTGTCCCACTTGCCCGCTTTATGATCTATGTCATTTCCCAGGTAAAATTCTCAGGCCGGGATAAGCAAGTTTATTCTACCATTGATGTGGATACACCGGTTCGATCATATTTTTACCTTCCACGATTTTCGATCCAGGACGCACCGAATTTTCTCTGCAATTTCTACAATACTGGCCGGCTTTCCGACGAGCGTGCTGATTCCAAGATGTTTGGTAGTATCTTCCGTAAATTTTTCGCTAAATCCGGTACATAAAATTATCGGAATATCATCACGAATAAGCGCAAATTCTTTGATCAGCTCCATCCCTGTCATTTCAGGCATGGTCTGGTCGGTGATTACCAGATCGAATGTTTCGGACTTCTTTTGAAATATATCGAGGGCCTCGATGCTGTTTGATGTTGAGATTACCTGGTATCCGAATCTTGCCAGCATTGAATGCATCATTTCGAGCACATCTTCCTCATCATCGACGAGTAGAATCGTTTCATTGCCCAGCAGGATGTCGGTTTCAGTAGACACCTTGGAAACGTTGTCGGTTTTTTTATCAATTACAGGCAGGTAAACATTAACTGTTGTTTTTCCATCCGGGTCAGTGGAAATGTGGGTATTTCCTTTATAGCTTTGAACAATTTCATATACGATGTTCAAATTCATGTCGATATCTTCATTTGGGTCGGCCATCAGAAACTGAGGTTCGAAAATAGGATTGGTTTTAGAATGTTCAATTCCGGGGCCTGTATTTTTTACCGTTAGCTTCAGATAGGACCCAGGGAGCAGACCGATTTCCGAGGATAATTCGCTGGAACTTAAGTCCGCTGCCGAGAGGGTGACTTCAAGTATTCCACCTTTTTCTTCCATGGCGAGGTATGCGTGGGTGCAAAGGTTCATGAGCACCTGTTGTATTTCAGATGGGTCAGCTGCCACGGGGTCGCAGGTGGAGTCTATTTCATAATTCACTTTAATGGTTGCCGGAAAAGATGCCCTTAACAGTTTAAGCGTTTCTTTTATCACATATTGTATTTTTAATGGGTTTCTTTTCTCTTCGCCTCTCATGCAGAAATTTTGAATCTGCTGAATCAGGTCTTTGGCCCGATCCGCAGCTTTAAGGACGGATGCCAGATTCTCACGTGTTTTGCTCTTTTCAGGCACGTCATACATGCACATCTCTGTGTATCCGATGATGGGAAAGAGAATATTGTTAAATTCGTGAACAATACCCCCGGCCAATGTTCCGATGGCTTCCATCTTTTGAACGCGTTGAAGCTGTTTTTTGAGTTCGGCTTTTTCTTTCTCTAATGTGTTAATTCGCAATGGGAGGTTAACCTGAGGCGACAACTCATCGTTAACTATTATCTTTTTCATACGTCATCCTTCCTTTCGAAACAGACTTTGCTCAGCGAACTTTATCGGCTTCCGGTGTGGTTACATGATCTTAAAAGACATTTTTTTCAACAAACATTTCTATCTGGTTTTCTGTGTAGCCGAGTTCCTTGAGGATAGAAACCGTATTTTCTCCAAATTCCGGAGGCGGTGTTCGTATGAAACCCGGTGTTCCGCTCAACTTGATCGGTATCCCAAGCATGGCAGTTTTTTCCCTGTTTTTGCGACGAATGTCAACAACCATTTTTCTTTCTCGAAAAAAGGGGTCCTCGAGGACTTCTTTGAGATTTTGTATCCGCCCCCAGCAAACATCAAGATCTGCGAGTTCGGTTTCCCAATGGGCAAGTGTCTTTTTTTTGAAAGTCTTGCGCATAAAATCGATGATTTCTTCCCGACGTTTTTCGTCATATTGAAGCGGTGCATATTCCGGAACGCCAAGGTGTATACAAAGGTTTTTCCAAAAACGGTTTTCCACAGCACCGATGGATAGATAACGCCCATCGGCTGTTTCGTATGTGTTATAAAATGCGTACCGGTGGGAAAGAATGGACTCACCCCGCTTGGGGAACTCTCCGGTGCGCTGATGTAAAAAAAGCGTCAACTGCAGAAGACTTAACACTCCATCTGTCATGGAAATATCGATATGTTGGCCTTTTCCGGTTCTTTCTCTCGCCCATATCGCCAGAAGGACGCCAATGGCGGCATTCATTCCTCCACCTGCAATATCTGCAATCTGTACACCGGGAATGGATGGCGGTCGATCCGGTTCGCCCATAAGATCAAGAACGCCTGAATAGCCCAGAAAATTCACATCGTGCCCGGCCCGATTCTGATAGGATCCTTTTTGACCGTATCCTGTAATCGAACAGTAAACGATTCCTGGATTGATGTTATGAATGGTATCGAAGTCTATCCCGAGTCTGTGAACAACCCCGGGTCGGAACCCTTCTATAAGAACATCGGCTTTGTTGACCAGTCGATAAAAAATCTCTTTGCCTTCCGGGGTCTTTAAGTTGAGAGACATATGCTCTTTGTTTCGATTGACAGTGGAAATGAAAAGGTCGTCCGATAAAAAACGTTTGTCCTCCACCGAAATCACACGTGCACCATGGTCGGCCAGGATCATGGAACAAAACGGTCCCGGCAACAACCGGGATAAATCCAGAACCAATATTCCGGATAAGGCACCGTTATTTTCCATATTTTCCTTGCCGATGGAGTCCATCCGGCATCCTTTTTGAGACCTTTGCAAAACATCCCTTTTTGCCCGATTTCTGTGTCAGGCTCAAATTTTAATCCTCAAAATACTAAATGTATTCCTGTGGTTAAAATTTTCGCCTTCCTTGAACTCGAACAAAAATTTCTATTTTTCAAAGGTCTCTATTTTAAACCCGTAGCGGATACAAGTTCGCCCGTAAAGCTTCCAACAACAACCTTGCTCTTTATTTTTACAGGGATTCTTCGTTTGTCCGCAGTGACCCAAATTTGAATTTTGGCATTTTTACTTTTTTCGAACACCCCACCGATATGTTTCAGTTCAGGCTCTATAAGATAGGTGTCGTAGGTTCCGCTTTCCAGTTTAAGGGTTTCTCTTTTGATGACATCGAGCTTGCCGATGATACACTTCTTCCCATCCGTGACCGGACGTTCAATGGTTGTCGTATCCTGGAAGTCAAAAAGTCGAACGAAATAAAAGGCAGACAACGGGTCAAATGACCCCGGTAACAGATCGATGGGCGGCAGCTTATCAGTAAAATTGGTATATTGAGCCTTGTTGTGTTTCCAATCGAAAGTCACAACAATATCTCTATGAGTTTTTCCTTCACGTTGCTTTTTTTTATACTGGATCGTATGGGTCATATCGGTGTTTGAATAGGCATCTATTCTGTCCCGAACCTTATAAAAATTGTCGATAAAGGAATTGGATTTAACCGTCAGTGCAAAATGATAGGCTTGGACACCGTCGATGGTTTCAATGGGAAGTACCTCTAAAACGCTCTCGCCCGCAGGTATAATGGTCCATTTAAGCTGAAAGGTCAGTTGTTCACCCGGATAGAAGGGAAAATCGTTCCCGCCTGCAGTGACGTGGGAACTTAGACCAAAGTTCATTATGGCCGCGACCATAAAAACCGTTATAACCATCTGATATTTCATATAAATATATGATAATATTCGGGCACACTATAAACGAGCGACTATATCAAATGTGCAAACTCAGTCTGAATAACACCAAACAGTTCTTTGCCGATGGCAAGCCCGAGATCGATAAACTGGGGACCGTATTTTTTTCCGGTGATCGTACGAAACGTGTTTTTTATTTTGGCGAGCTTTTTCATGCCCTCGGGATAAAGATCCATAAACTGAGCAACCGGAATGTTGAAAAATGATACCATGGCCCATACCGTATCTGTAAAATTGTCAGGCCCCCACCGGAATTTATCGGCATCGTAAAGACAATCGGAAACCAGCGTACCCTCGGATGTGCTCGCCTTTTCTGTTTTTTTAAAGGCTTCATGGTTACGAATCGCCCGACAGATATCATCGACTTCGTCGAATTGAAAGGGATAAACTTTCAGGACTTGTCTTGCATAGGTCGCCCCTTTGATTGCATGATTTTCATGTTTCCGCTTGATATCATGGAGAAGACAGGCACATTGGACGATGAGGACTCTCCGGCTGATAACATTGTCGGAATGTCCGGCAAGCTTATTCTCAATAATCATTAACGTACCCGCATCAACGGCTACTTTAATTGCGTGTTGAATGCCATGCCCAAAATCGTCCTCTAAGTACCGGGCGACAAATGATCGTAATTTTTCGGTGAATGGATTTGTTTCAAGATATTGTCTGGACAGCGCGTCGGCAGAAGGATGGTCTTTATAAAAATCAGGGGGTGGGTACTGAGAAACAATCTGGCGAGCCCTTTGCCGAATGCGGGCATATATAATTTCCATATTTGCAGATGCGTTAAAAATTTCTTTTTAGTTTGGTTTTTTAAAAAAAGCGAGACTCATCGGCGGGCAACACCCCGTTCCGCTACAAATCCGAATCATCTGTTGATGAAGGTGGTGTATTTGATGCGTTACTATATGTTTGCAACCAAAGAAAAGAGTTTGCCGCAAACCTTCCACTCGCCATCTTCCTTGATGACATCAATGATTTCATCAATTTCATGAGTTGCGCCGATGTCAAACAGTTTCGCCACGACCGGATAAACTGAATTTATCGCAACCCTTGTTTTGCCGGTTATTCGGATTTTGGCTCCGGTATTATTTTTAGAAATGGTCTCGGTTTCGATGTGATAAAGTTTTTTTTGTATAAAATTAACATCAAAACCACGGTCTCTGGCCGTTTTGGCAGCACGATACAGATACTGGTCGACCACATCGACATCCTCGAAGGCGAGTTGTTTTTTGCAGATTCTATTTGCCATTGATTTGTCAAGCATAAAATATGCTTTGCTGAATTCTACGACAGCTTTGGTCGGTGTGTCCCTTGTGTCTGCCACAGAAAAGATTATCTGAACGACAAACCCGGTAATAAGGACCAGAATGATACCGCCACTTCTGCTTAATTGGGCCATCTAACTTTCCTCCTTTGCATCGCTTATTGGGCAGTGATGTTTTTTATAAAGATAAATTTTAAAAATTTCTGATAGCACGGAATAAATGACGAAACAAGAATAATTTGGCACACTCTTTTAGGACAATCAATGAATACTTTTTCTTTGACACCCATGCCTATTTTTTTTATATTGAAATTTTATTTGATTATCTTATTAATGCGAATTTGGTCGTATCATAGCAAATTTGTTTTTCCTATTCGGGTTTTTGGATTCACATGGATTATAAAGGTTCAAAGGTGCAACCGCATCAACAAAAGCCTTCCGACGGAAAATTTAAGTCGTTAGGGCTGTGTCTCGGGGCTTCGACAATCTCCATCGTTCAGCTGGAGCAAGACCGGAATCCCGATACAGGCAATGTGACCCAGCGTAATAATAATCTACGGATCACAAAGTTTTCACTCCACACCCATGAAGGAGACCCCAAACGGACCCTTCTTCGCGCCATCAAAAGTCTTGACCTGAATACATTCGATAGGATCGTTGCCACCGGCAGGCGATTCCGTTCTTTTGTCAACCTTACCTCAATACCCGAGCCTGAAGCCGTTGAGTATGCCTACCGGTTTATCAAACCGGATAATATTTTCTGCCCGGCAGTTGTTTCTGCCGGAGGAGAAACATTTATGGTGTACGTTCTGAACCGTTTCGGCCAAATCTCCAATGTTCTTACCGGAAACAAGTGTGCGTCCGGAACCGGTGAATTCTTTCTTCAGCAGTTGCGTCGAATGGACGTATCGCTGGAAGAGGCGAGACAATGGGCCGCTACGACGGAATCATACCCCGTCTCCGGGCGTTGTTCTGTTTTCTGTAAGTCCGATTGTACCCATGCCACCAATAAAGGTGTTCCAAAATCAAAGGTTGCCGCCGGTCTTTGTCAAATGATGGCCAATAAAATCTTAGAGCTTTTAAAAAAGGTGGAAAGAAAAAACATTATGGTCACCGGTGGAACGGCAGGCAATCATATGATGATTGAGCGTCTGAAGGAAAAGATCCCCGGATTGATCGTTCCGGAGGAAGCCCCCTATTTTGAAGCACTGGGAGCCGCTCTTTGGGGCCTGGAACACGAGACCAACGGCTTCGTCGGTACATCTGCGTTGTTCAAATCCGAGGCTGGATCCTTTGACACACTGCCTCCTTTGCAGGATTTCAGCCATATGGTGGAATTCAAACGCATTGAAAAGGGAGAGATACGGCCTGGTGACACCTGCATTCTGGGTCTTGATGTCGGTTCAACCACCACAAAAGCCGTTTTGCTGCGAAAATCGGACGATGCATTGATTGCTTCTGTTTATCTGCGCACCAACGGAGATCCGGTCGGCGCTTCCCGCAGATGTTACCGAGCCATCCTTGACCAGATAAAGAAAACGGTTCATCCTTCTGAAATATCTATAGAAGGTTTGGGTGTCTGTGGTTCCGGTCGACAGATTGCCGGACTTCACGCACTCACGGACAGTGTTATCAATGAAATTGTCGCCCACGCTGCTGCTGCCGTTTATTTTGATCCCCATGTAGATACCATCTTTGAGATCGGGGGGCAGGATGCCAAATACACCTACATCACCAATGCAGTGGCTTCAGATTATGCCATGAACGAAGCGTGTTCGGCGGGTACAGGATCCTTTTTGGAGGAATCCGCATATGAAACCCTCGGCGTGGCGATGGAGGATATTGCGGATATCGCCCTTAAAGGCAAGAATCCGCCGAATTTCAACGACCAGTGTGCAGCATTCATCACCTCTGACATAAAGAATGCCATTCACGAAGGGGTTGAGCATGAAAATATCGTTGCAGGGCTGGTCTATTCAATTTGTATGAACTACTCGAACCGGGTCAAGGGAAACCGGCCGGTCGGAGAGAAAGTATTTATGCAAGGCGGTGTCTGCTACAATCGGGCAATTCCGCTGGCCATGGCCTCCCTTGTCGGGAAACCGATTATCGTTCCACCGGAACCCGGGCTTATGGGTGCTTATGGTGTGGCGCTGGTCGTCAAAGAGCGAATTGAAAAAGAGCTTTTACGAAAACAGCACTTCGATTTGGAAGTTTTGCTCAATCGGCAAGTTAAACATGGAAAGTCCTTTGTTTGCAAGGGAGGTAAAGAAAAATGTGACCGCAGATGTGAAATCGCCATGATCGAACTTGAGGGAACCCTGTATCCGTTCGGCGGTGCCTGTAACCGGTACTACAATTTGCGGCATAATATAAAATACGATGTTAAACAGCTGGATTTGGTGCGGGTGCGGCAGGAGCTTGTATTTGAAAAATACGGTGTCCAAGCGTTTTCCGGCGCTGTTCAGGATGTTTCGAAAAAAAAGTCCAAAAAAAGAATCGGGATCAACAAAAGTTTTTTGGTCAACACTTACTATCCGCTTTATTCAACATTTTTTGCAGAACTCGGATTTGAAACGGTTGTTCCGGATGGTTATACCCAGGAAGGAATTGACCGGAAAAACGCAGCTTTTTGCTATCCGGCAGAACTTGCACACGGTTTTTTTCATACACTGGTTGAAATGAGGAATCCTCCGGAATACATCTTTCTTCCCCATTTCAAGGCCCTTCCGATTTTGGATGGAAACTCCAGTTCACAGGCCTGTCCTTTTGTTCAAGGAGAAACGTTTTATCTTCAGGCGACATTTCGTCAGAAACTTAATGCATTGAAATTAAAAGGAACCAAAGTTCTGACACCGCTTCTTGACCTGACAAAAGGTGTCAATGCAGCCGAAACGCCGATGGTCGAAACGGCGATGCAAATGGGGGTAAAGCGAAAGGCCGCCGTGTTTGCTTTTGAAGCCGCCGTCCAACACCAGCTGGAATGTATGGCAGAAATGGGACAAACAGGGAAAAGGATCCTGCAACAGCTCGAAGCCGATCCAAAACAGACAGCGGTCGTCATTTTTGCCCGGCCTTATAGCGGATTTGTTGAAGAGGGGCACATGGGGATTCCCCATAAACTCGCATCAAGAGGTGTTTTGGTAATACCTTTTGATTTTCTTTTGTCTGATCGTGAAAAATCAAAGCGTCACATGTATTGGGGAATGGGTCAGCGTATCCTTCAAGTCGCCAGAAGGATTAAAAATCATCCTCAACTATTCGGTGCTTTAATAACCAACTTTTCCTGTGGGCCGGATTCATTTATTATTGGATACTTCAGGGATATCATGGGACGGAAACCGTCGCTGACACTTGAGCTGGACAGCCATACAGCCGATGCAGGACTGGAAACCCGGATCGAGGCTTTTTTAGATATCATATCTGCATACCGACAACTGGTCGCAAGACAAACGGCTACTCCGGAGAAACGAATTTTCAAACCGGCTCAAATAAAAATGGAAAACGGCATTCCAAAGGTGACCGCATCTTCGGGGGAGACGCTCCCGATGATCCACCCTCGCGTAAAACTGCTGATCCCATCAATGGGAAAACTTGCCACAGAATCACTGGCAGCTGTGTTTCGAGGTATCGGTTTCAATGCTATTGCTTTGCCTCCATCAGATGAAAAGATTTTGAAACTTGGACGGGCAAATACATCCTGTAAAGAATGTCTGCCGTTGATACTTACCACCGGCACATTGCTCGACTTTATTCATAACGAAAATAAAGATGACGATATCCTGGTTTATTTTATGCTTACCGGCTCCGGGCCATGCCGGTTCGGCCAGTATCAAATCTTCATGGAAGATTTGGTGAGACGGCAAGAAATACCAAATGTGGCCCTCTTTTCGTTGACATCGGAAAACTCTTATGCCGGTTTGGGCAACGATTTTCATTTAAAAGCCTGGTGGGGAGTTATCGTATCCGACGTTATGGAGGACATTCGGTCCATGTTACTGGCCAATGCGGTTGATGTCGAATCGGCAATCAAAACATTCAATGAAGAGTGGGAGTTAATCGTAGACAAATTTGAGAAAGGAGACTTTTCTCAGCTTGAGACACAGCTCTTCCAAACAACCCAACGGATTCGGGAGATTCCCCTGAAACGTCCGCCTGAAGCTGTACCGACAGTCTCTTTAGTGGGTGAAATTTTCGTTCGGAGAGATGCATTATCACGCCAGTATTTGACAGAACGACTGGCAAAAAAAGGATTTGCCACCATCTGTTCACCCATTGCCGAGTGGGCACTCTATACGGATTATCTGGTGGACAAAGGGCTTGTTGATTACAAGATGTCAAAGCGGGAACTGCTGACATTTTTTATAAAAAAAAGGTATATGGCCCGATATATGAAGCGGATCAAATCGATACTCGCAGGCTCAGGCCTTATTCATTCGGAGCCGCTGAATATTCGATCCATCATAAACAATGCGTCCCCTTATTTATCAATCAATCTGACTGGTGAAGCCATCTTGACCGTGGGAAGCGCCCTTACGGAGATTGCCTCGCACACTTGCGGCGTGATCGCCATCGGTCCTTTTGGTTGTATGCCAAACCGTATGTCAGAAGCCCTTCTTAGTGAGATTATGAACCGTGACGGAAAACTGGCAACAGACCCGAACAACAAAAAACTTCGATCAATGCTCACTGATATTGACGATCTGCCGTTTTTAGCCATTGAAAGTGACGGCTCGCCTTTCCCTCAGCTTATCACCGCAAAGCTGGAAAGCTTTTGTTTACGGGCGGAGCGTTTGCATAACAAAATGCTTGAGACCCGAAGCCGGAACAAAGCCAGGCTGCATTAGCAATAAAAGCCGATGACCCAGCGAAATATTTTTAGAAAATTCCGATAGCGTAGAAATTTCTTGACAGAATAAATAGATACATTTAGAATCCGACGCTTCGAAGTCTTAATTGCGTCTAAATGAATTAGTATTGAATTTATCGTTCATATGCTTTATAATTTAATAATGATTCTCAGAAACGGAAAACACACCGTTTTTACAACAAGGAGGGTCCTTTAAAATGAACGAGTTGTTGGCTCCCGGCGGCAGCCTCGAAATGGTAGAAGCCGTATTGGACAGCGGCGCCAATGCCGTCTATGTTGGGGCAAAAGGTTTCAGCAGGAGAAAGTGCGCCTGGGAACTGGAAGACAGTCAAATAAAAGAAGCGGTCCGTATCGCCGACGACCGAGGCGGAAAAATTCGTGTTGCGGTGAATGCGGAAGTTCAGGAAAAACATTTTATTCGTGTGCTGAGCAAAGTGGCAAAATGGGCACAATTTGGCATAGAGGGCGTTATTGTCAAAACTCCGGAACTTATGAGACTTATTCATCGCAATTATCCGAAAATGGTCATCCATGCCAGTGTGGGCTGTAATATCCAGACGCGAAAAGAGATGGAATATTATCGGGAGGCAGGTGCCACCCAGATTGTAGCCAGTACAGAAATCGATACCGTAGAAAAACTGAAAACCTATAAACATGAGGCCGATAAAGTCGGCGTTCTCACTGAAATTTTGATCCACGGCAATCGATGTATCGGTGGTGTCGGCAATTGTCTGTTTCACGAATTTACTAAAGAATCTTATGTTAGAAAGATTTATCACGATGAAAACGGCAATGAAATCGTCGAATACGAGGGCTGGCCGGACCGAAGCGGCAGCTGCTTCCGATTCTGCCTTCTTACCGAAGCACAGCGGGAAAAAGTGATGCGTCGCAAAGGAAAAAGTTTTAAAGAAGTCGCCGATATCAATGATAGAATCCGGCGCCGGCCAAACGTTGCCTTTGCCGTTAGGGGTGAAGAACTGAGACAGTATGTCGATCTCGGCCTTCAAACCTTGAAGGTGCAAGGTCGTGAATATCCGGTTGCTTTAATTTCCGAGATGATCCGTGCATATCGAACACTTATTGATGGGTTTATCCAGGGAAAAGGTCTCTTCGATCCAGTAATGACGTCTGCAAATGAAGAAATCAAACGCCTGGCAAAAGATCGCGACCGGGCCCGAATGGAAAAAACCAGGGAATTGCACCAGCAAATCAAAGGAATTTAAGCAATTTTTATAGTTGAGGGTTGAAAGTTGACCAAAGTGTATGTGGTTCGACATGGCCAGACCGCTTGGAATCTCGAAGAGGTATTTCGGGGACGTATGGATATTCCTTTGGACGAAACCGGGAAAAAAGAAGTGCACCTGGCCGGTGAAGCGCTTAAAGACGAAACCCTTCATGCCATTTATAGCAGCCCCCTTTCCCGCTCCATGGAAACAGCCGAAAATATAGCTAAATTTCAGGATGTAGCGGTAACACCCCTGGAGGCCATTATCGATATCAGTTACGGTGAATGGGAAGGGGTTAGCCTTGTTGAGATTCAGAAAAAATATCCGGAACTGTATGCGCTCTGGCTTAAAGCACCCCACGAGGTCCGCTTCCCCAAGGGAGAGAGTCTGGAAGACGTTCGTGTACGTACACAGAATGCCATTGATAATTTGCTCAAAAAACACGAAAATGAAAACATCGCTTTAGTGGCCCATCGGGTGCCGAACAAGGTGATCTGTTGCAGTCTCTTAGGGATCGACAACAGCAATTTCTGGCGGATTCAACAAGACACCGCCAGCACCAACCTTTTTGTTTATAAAGGCGGGCAGTGGGTCATTTCGTATCTGAATGACACCTCTTTCCTCAAAGTTTTGGGTAAACCCGCCCTGTCCGATTTTTAATCTGTCGCAAAATAATTCTGATCAAGATTATTCATTTGCTCAAGTTTCAAACCTTTTCCCCCCAAAAAAAGACATATACAGGCAATTTATGAAAAAAACCGGAGTATTTTATCACCCCAGTTTCAGTCGCAGGAGCTATTTAACCCGAGGTGCCCGGCTGGAAAATTTTCCCTCTGCCATCGACCACTTGTTGGCTCGCGAAAATATTATTCTCTATGAATCACCCCCCATAGCGGAGGAATGGATTCTGAAAGTGCACACCCCGGAACTCATCCGAGGTGTGGAGTCAGACCATCTTTGTTCAACAGCCTGGCATTCGGTCGGCGGTGTGGTTCTGGCCGGAGAAAAGATCTGTACCGGGGAAATTGATAATGCCTTTGCCCTCATCGGTGCAGGCGGCCATCATTCCGGGAAAGATTACTTTGGCGGATATTGTTGCTTTAATGATGTGGTCATCACCATCACCTACCTCAGGGAAATTCATAACATCCGGCGGTTTGCAATTATGGATACAGACGCCCATCATGGGGATGGTACCCGAGATCTGCTTATAAATGATCCTGATGTCTTGCATGTGTGCTGCTGCGGTATGGAGTATGAATCACCAGACGGCACAAAAGTGGATATCCGGGCACCGGGCAGCTCTTGGGGATTTTGGGGCAGCGGCGAGAAAATCGGGGATGTCGACCAACAATACGCCGACAACGTGAAAAAAGAGTTCTATCACCGGGTGAAAGATTTTAAACCGGATCTGATGTTTTGGTATTTCGGGTTTGATACCCACCTGGGTGATTACGGCAGCCTTGGATTGAGCGGCCGATGTTTCCAGGAAATCGCCCGCTTTATGAAAGAAACCGCCGAAGAGGTGTCCGGCGGCCGTCTGGAGGTGGTCTTAGGCGGTGGCTCCCGAACGGACATCGCCACCAGTGTCATCCCGCCGATCATAGAAATATTGGCTGAGTAACAAACCTCCGTCCAAAAATGAATTTCTGTTCCCGCTATAATTGGGTCCAATTCAAAAATGGCCATTTTTGGATTGTAACTGTCAGAGTCTTCCAACTGTAATTAAATACAATGCAGTTTCGTCTTCACCGTCGATTTCCAACAACCGATTGATATCATCATCAAAAAATGCGCCGATGGGACAGGAACCGAGATTCATTGCGGTGGCGGCAAGCTGGACATTCTGGCAGACATGGCCGAGGTCCATGGGAATATAACGTACAGCGCGATCACGGTATTTTACCATACACCTGAGCATCATGGCGGTCCAGATGAAAACAACCGCAGCACGGCGCACCACTGGTTGACCCAGACAGGCGGAGGTCATCTCTCTGTTGAAGTTTCCTTCTTTCAAGCGCTCCAGGGCAAAATCCGAAACATCTAAATGGTAAAGCCCTTGAGGTATCTCATCAACGTGGTCAACATAGAGATAAGTTTCAAAGGGATAGAGAGCGCCTGCCGAAGGTGCGGTACGGAGCAGATGATTTCCGACTCGCGCAGTAACACCCTGAGCCGCCCAAAGCAGCGTTGCAAGTTCATTCAGACTCAGAGGATCCGGAGTTGTATCACGTTCGGAGCGGCGTCTTGAAAGACATTGCCACAGGTCGGCCGAATGGCTCAAATCGGGCTTTGGCAGATCGAACCGTTGTGCATCCGGATAGTTTTTTATACTCCGGACAGCGGGGATGGGTCCCAAATCGTCTTTTAAAGATTTGTCCCGATGATATTTGGTGCCCTGAATATAGCGAAAGGCCAGCCCATCCTTGTAAAGTGACATGGCTTTTATCCTTCCCTTAACATGTTAATGATAATCATGTGTTCCCAAAACAACCGGAATTCCGGTTTTATTTTTAAGAATTTCAGCCATTTCCTGAACATCATTGTACGGGCAAGCCGGTTTGGCATTGGCAAAACAGGAGCTTAAATAAATTTTATCCGGTTTTATTTCCGACATTTTAATCGCCACTCCCAAATTCGAAACCAGAGATCGTCCCGGGCATTCACATTTAACAAAGGCCAAAACCTGGGAAGGCGTGTCAATATTTCCTTCTCCAAGTGCCGCTGCTTTAAGACATCGCCATTCTCCTGCACAACCATATCCACTGTCCATGTAAGCTCCACAACCTACGATCGCAATTTTTTCCATCATAACCCCCTTTCAATTAACCTTAATTTCAATTCCTCAACCGTTTTCTTCACATGTGTTGAGCCGTATTATCCGTAAAATCCGCTTAATGTTCATCTTCCAATATACGGTAAATGTCATCGTCATTACATTTTGGGCAGCTTTTTGGCCTGCCGGTGCCCTGGGGTTCCTCCCACTTTTTATCGCATTTTCGACACATAAAAATACGTGCTTCCATAATGACTTTGTAGTTGCCGCCTTCAATATTGATGGCTTTTCCATTGATCAGGGCGTCGGCGACCGTTTTGCGTGCTTTCTGGATAATCCGACCGAAAGTCGCTCTGGAAATCCCCATTCGGCGACCGGCTTCCTCATGAGACAGCCCCAGAAGATCAGCAAGCCTTATGGCTTCTCCTTCATCGACAGTGAGACGAACCTCCTCCAGGTTTTGCATGGGGATTCCTCTTGGTTTGAAATAACTGATTTCCGGGTCAAATTTGACAAATCGATTTTTTTGCGGGCGCACCATAAATTACCTGTTAAAAGAAAATATGAAAGAAGACATCATTTTCAGCTTATGAGCATATGCTCATAAATTTATATGTGGGGTTTCCCAGGTTGTCAAGTTATTTTTTGGCAAAAACCTTCCTGAATTGTAAAATATGGGGTCACGTTGTGACGTCAGGGTTCATATCGACTTTTTTCGAAACCACCAATCTTTCAAAGCGAAATCCGATAAGACTTTCGCTGAATGAAAGGTGCGAGACTTAAAGCATGATTTTATAGTAAACGAAAATAATTATGGTCATACGATCATAAAATACGTTGACAAATTAAAAAAAGGCAATTTATAATTAGTCATATGATCATAATTAAAAAGGAACTGCGACATGTCAAGGCCGAAAAAACCGAGATTTATCTCCGGATATCCGATAATTACTGCCTTTGTTCCTCAGGGAATGCCCCAAACGGGCGAGGCTGTTCTTTCAGTGGAAGGGCTCGAAGCCATAAGACTGAGCGATTTTGAACAGCTCGACCAAGATACAGCCGCTCAAATAATGGAGGTGTCCCGTCAAACCTACGGCAGAATTTTGGGCGAAGCCCGAAAAATCGTATCAGAAGCACTGGTCACCGCCAAAGCTCTAAGAATTGAAGGTGGGACCTATGAAATGCGTGAAACACGGAGACGGCATAGAAAAAGAGCGCATCAATAAATTTTAAAAACATCATTTGCACAAGGCCAAATGAATCTAAAACAACGATGAAAGATGTCAACATTAAAGCATTGGAGATGGCCGAAGAAGCCTTAAACCATACCGATCATGCTATTCAAAAATTTTTGGCGACCGGGTCACTCCCTGAACCCTTGGACTGTAAACCGGGATGCCACTACTGCTGTTTTAATCTTCCGGTTGTAACGCCTTTGGAGGCGCTTTTCATGGGACATCATGTGGAAGCGGTTTTTACGGATGACGATAAAAAAAAATTGACCGAAAGAATTAAAAGGATTCTTAACCGTATAAAAGGCATGAGAACTTATGAAATTGTAATGATGCGGCATGAGCTGCCGTGCATTTTTTTGGAAGATGAGATGTGCATGGTTTATCCGGTGAGGCCCGTTGTGTGCCGGACCTGTTCCTCAACAAGTTCAGAACACTGTAAAATGATCTTTGAAACGAGAGATCACAGGGCCAGGCTTCGTTGTTATCAACGAATGCGCGAAATTTTTCAGACGGTCCAGACAGACCTGGTCCATCGCTCTCAGGAAATGGGATGCCAGTCTGATCTGTTATATGTTGCGGAGGGCATCAGAGATTATTTTAAGCATCGCAGGCCCATTGAAGCATGGCTGGAAGGCGATGTCGTCTTTAATATTCGGTAAAAGTCCCTTGACAAATTTCCTTCGGAAGGTGATGCTGGCACGGTATTCATAATTGTTGAGGATGACAACCCAAAAATAATCTCTAACGGAACGACAGAACGAGGGAAAAATGACTCACGCGAAAATTGGTGATAAAGTAAAGGTTCACTTTACAGGTACCTTGGAAGACGGAACGATATTCGGCTCTACTAAAAACGATGAGCCGTTCGAGTTTATCATCGGAGAAAAGAACATGCTGCCGGGTTTTGAGGAGGCGGTCATCGGCATGCAAAAAGGAGATACAAAGACCATCACGCTTCCACCGGGGGATGCTTATGGTGATTATAATGAAAAACTTGTATATGCCATGGAGCGATCCGGTTTTCCCAAAGAAATAAATTTAGAAATTGGGAAACGGCTGAGAGTTCGCACTCAAGATGGAAGATATGCTATGGTAACCATTAAAGATTTCGCTGAAGACAGTATCGTGTTGGATGAAAACGATCCCCTTGCAGGCAAAACCATTATTTTTAAAATCGAGCTGATTGAAATTATTTAAAAAACACTAAATCGAATTGTTACAGAGGCTACCTATGGAGTGCATGTTCTGCCAATCGGAAATTCATAAAAATGACATCATAAAAGATGGATTGGATACGAGAATTGCGGGGCAAAAAACATGCCCTTTGGAATACAATTGTCCAAAATGTATCCATGTTTGGGTGACTGAATCGTGTGCGGAAAAATTTCCTTTGGATTCTTTTTTTCAGGACCCGGAAAGAAGAATGACGCTTAGCAGGTGTATTCGAAAACTGTGTGAACAAAGCGATGATAACCGTTTGCATGAGCCGTTAAGCTTGCAGGCGTTAGGTTATCTCTGGATGAAGAAATAAAAACTGCCCTATTGCTTCTGAACAGCGATATTTTGATAAAATTCCTTCTTGGAACCTTCCGGTGTTGCGAATTGCTCATAAAAAACTCTATAGGTTCCGTTTGGAATTTTTATCTTCAGTCCTGTCTTTTTTCCCAAAGCCCTATCCATCAGGCTGACCAACGGCGTTGGCATGTCGTTACGAAGGGTCAGGAAAAGAAATGAACCCGAAGGGCAGGAAACGTTACCCAAAACCTTCCCATGTTCGGTGTAAACGCTAAATTCTTTCTTTAAATGATGCGACATGGGAATCAATAAAAAAGGATCGCTCCACACCACCGGACAAGAATCATTTTTAGCACAGATTCCAACAATGACACCATGTGTTCTCACATAAAATGCTGATGGGCTGTTGTATGGATTCAATATGTCGCCTAAATGAGATAGATCGATAATCAGCAGAAGCTCATTGTCTATTACGAAGATGTCGTCAATCGATGCGCCACAGTCCGGGCGCATTTGAGTCAGATCCTGAATGGTTCTAAATCGATTGGGGTTCGCCAGAGTCAATGGTTTGGGGTTTTTCAGCATAACGTTTAATATCCTCTTGTGAATGATTCCATTTCGCAAGGGCTCCAATTGGCTCAACAGTTAAACAAGAAACGCACATTTTATACATAATTGAGGGGTCGGGGTGTTTTTCCAAACAACCGCTACATGGATAATCTTTTTTTAAACCGCATGAACTCGCGCCAAGGGATCGTAAAGAAAAAGCAGGAAACTATTTTTGAAATATCAATAGGTTGTCTGCATTATTTTAAAATTCCTTTAAAGATACGATTTCGGTTTGCGCCTGTTTTTTCTAACGATCCCTAAGCCACTCAGACAGCATCCGATTTAAAAAAAGATCATCCATTCCGCTATATTCAAGAATTTAGGAGAAAAACTCCCCGACCTCTCAAATAAATAGAATATAAACATTGTAAATTGAGCGGGTTGATAGATATATGGGAAATGTTCAGGCGGAACGAAACACAGGGGTGAGGGGGAAATATTTCCTGTTGCTAAATGATACATAGAAAATATCGCCGCATTAACAGATGGCGAAACCATAGGGCAGGATTTGTTCGAAATTCTTTGGATTATGAGGCATTGGGAGCGGCCGGCAAAAAAACGTTGATAATAAAATAAAATTCTTTTAATATTAATGTTCTGGTACGCCTGACAGGATTCGAACCTGTGACCTACGGATTAGAAGTCCGTTGCTCTATCCAGCTGAGCTACAGGCGCACATTACAAGAAAATCAAGTACCATATGCTCGAATTTATGTCCACAAAAAAGATATTTCTAAGTGTGGGTTCGGTGCTTGTTTGTATCCGGAGTCTTGTTAAATTATCGATATGAAGAAAACGACGAAAAACCAGAAAGGCGACAATGACAGGCCCGATGAAATCGAAAATGATAATTCGGGTGATGTCGAAACGCCGAAAAAACCGCCCCTAGACACCGCGATTGTAAAATTTGATCCGCTTCAGCGTTATCTGTCGGAAATCAGCAAATACAAACTTCTTACCAGAGAGCAGGAAATCGAGCTCGGTAAAAAAGTTAAAGAAGAGGGTGACACCGAGGCGGCGTATATTCTAGTGACGGCCAACCTGAGGCTTGTGGTAAAGATCGCACTGGAATTTCAGAGAGTCTGGATGCAGAATCTTTTAGACCTGATTCAGGAAGGAAATATCGGACTGATGCAGGCGGTTAAAAAATTTGATCCCTATAAAAATGTTAAATTCTCATATTATGCCTCATTTTGGATAAAGGCTTATATACTCAAGTTTATCATGGACAACTGGCGTCTCGTAAAGATTGGGACAACTCAGGGACAGCGAAAATTATTTTTTAAGCTCAAAAAGGAAAAGCAGAACTTGGTTGATCAGGGTTTTGACCCCAAACCAAAACTTCTTTCCGAAAAATTAGGCGTGTCCGAGCGGGAAATCGTGGATATGGACCAGCGCCTTGATGGTTGGGATGTTTCTCTGGATGCCCCTTTAAAGGAAGATTCCGATGCGGGAAGGATAGAATTTTTAAGTTCAGAAATTGAATCTACAGAAGATCGGGTGGCAAAAAAGGAGATCGAATCTCTTCTCCATAATAAGATCGATGAGTTCAAAAAAACGATGACGGAAAGGGAGCTTGAAATATTTGAACAGCGAATTTTCGCAGACAATCCTGCTACCCTTCAGGAAATCGGTGATCGTTACGGTATATCAAGGGAACGTGTCCGTCAGGTCGAAAAAAATATAATCAGGAAACTCAGAGCATTTTTTAAACAGGAAATGCCTGATTTCGATTCTTACGACAGTGTCGGGATTTCTGGTTAAAACAGGATATTTTTAAAAATGAAAGTCTACTTTTTAAACCTGACCATTGTTATTATGGTCATTTTATTTTTCTCAGGCTGTGCTCCTCTCAGAAAAGACACACTTCCGTTGGAGAAAAGAGAGGCGGAAAGGGCTGTCGGCGAACTTGAAACCCAAAGTTCGTATTACTACTATACAGAGGCACAGTTGCAGCGAAAAAAAGGCGAGTTAGATAAAGCCATTCAATATCTCAATAAAGCAATACAGGAGGATCCCGAGTCTTCGTATTTGCAATTAGAATTGGCAGCGCTTTATCTTCATCAAAAGGATAACAAAAGAGCATTAACCATCGTTGAAAAGATTGTAGATAAAGAAACGGAGAATATTGAGGCGCTGATCGTCTATGGAAAGTTAAAACAGGAAGCTGAAGATTTTGAAGCTGCGGCAAAAGCTTATGAAAAGGTTCTCACCATAGATCCGAAACAAAATAATATATATTTGCTTTTAGGCGGCTTATATATGCATCAGGAAAAACTTGATCCGGCCTTAAAGACCTTTCAAAAGCTTGTTTATCATTTTCCCGGATCCTATGCAGGGCATTTTTTTATTGGAAAAATTTATGCCGCTCAAAATAAAACTGCAGACGCTGAAAAAGAATTTAAAAGAACGTTAGAATTAAATTCCGATTTAGAGGAGCCGAGATATGAACTTTTAAAGCTGTATGAAACTTTAGGAAAAGACAGGGAAATTGTTCGGATATACCGGGCCCTTTTAAAGAAAGATCCCGATAACATCAGGGCTGCCATAGAGCTGGGGTACTATTATTTTCAAAAGGGGAAGTTTAAGGATGCGGAAAAAATATTCAAGGATTTGGGCGATAGAAGTACTGATCAATCGGAAGTACTGAGAACGGTGGTTCAGCTTTATTTGGATAAAAAGAAATATGATGATGCCGTTATTATTCTTAAAGAAATATTAAAGGGGGCGCCGGAAAGTTCGGATCTTCATTACGTTACCGCAGTTGCCTATAATGAAAAAAAAGATTTGAAAAGCGCCATTGAGCATTTTAAAAAAGTGATGCCGGATTCAAATTTCTATTCAGAATCTGTCGTCCATATCGCATTTTTATATCAGGAACAGGAAAAGATTGACAAGGCAATCGATCATTTGAAGGGTGCGATTAAACGCACACCGGACAATCCGGATTTCATGCTCTATCTGGGTTCCCTTTATGAAGAAAAAGAAGAATTTGAAAAAGCAGAAGGCGTTCTTAAACAAGGGCTCAAAATTGATGCTAAAAATTCCGGGCTCCATTTTCGCCTGGGGGTTGTTTATGATAAATGGGGCAAGAAAAAAGCTTGCATAGAACAGATGAAGACCGTGATAAATCTTGAACCCAAGAACGCCAATGCATTGAATTATCTTGGCTACACATATGCGGAAATGGGAGAGAATCTGGACGAGGCTGAACGCCTTATCATAGCGGCGCTGGAAGAAAAACCTGATGACGGTTATATTACAGACAGCTTAGGATGGGTTTACTTTAAAAAAGGACATTTCAGCAAGGCTGTGAAATATTTGGAAAAGGCTGTAAACCTGGTGCCTGATGACCCCATTATCCTGGAGCATATGGGGGATGCATACTTTAAAATAAGCCAAAAAGAAAAAGCACTTCAATTCTATAAACAATCTTTGTCGAAGAAGAAAAAAGACAAGGAAACCCTTGAAAAAAAGATTCAGGAACTGACCGGTAAATGAGGGGTTCATTTCAAAACTCTCAGCTTTCAGCGATTCTTTTCATGTGCCTCTTTTTTTTCTCTGCCTGCACCGGCCTGACCTCGAGAGCAACGGAAAAATCCCAAGATCTTTATAGTCCGCCGGAAGCAAAAGCCATAATCTCGATGCTTAAAAGTCAAAATCATGCACTCAAGACCTTTAAAGGTTTGGGAGAAATATCCTTTATGGGAAAAGAGGAAAAAGAGATGACCACGCGTATCGCATGGATCGCATCATCACCCGATAAGTTGCGATTCACGTTGAACAGCATTTCCGGGCAACCTGTGGTCAGCGCCGCAACCGACGGCCGGTGGTTCTATCTTGTTTCACACGCCAATGGTGATTTTTATAAAAAACGGGCTACAAATTCCAACATGAAACGTTTTTTTTCAATACCGATTAAATCCGAAGACATTGTCAATATTTTGGCCGGTCGTGTTCCGATTGAAAATTTTGATTCGGCGATGCTCATGGGTAAAAACGCCGCAAAAGGTTTGTCCGGAATAGGCATCGAAGGTTCCGCGCCTTCATCCCCAAACAGGGTAAACGAAAGAGCTGAAAATTCATATGTTCTTGTTTTAAAAAACAAATGGGGAAATGTTCGGGAACAGATATATCTTGACGGCAATAAAAAAGATGTTCACAAGATCGAAATGTTTGACCCTTCCGGTGCGCTTTTGTATCGGGTAGAATTTAACAGAATGCAAAAAATAAAGGATTATCAGGTTCCGTCTCAGCTAAAGATTTCAAACGACGATGGGGCGGGTTTTCAACTCCACCTGGACCGATACTGGGCTGATGCGACGGTTTCTTCATCTGTTTTTACGTTGACCCCTCCTCAATAAAGTTGAGTTTACGCAAAAGTTTGGATGTGAAACTCGAGTAATAATTCGTGGATCAATGGAAAGCGCGAGTAAGATACGCTTTGCTGCTGAAATGACGCTGGGGAAACTGGCCAAATGGCTTCGTATTCTTGGTTTTGATACGATGTATTCGCCGAATTTTTCCGGAGAACGGCTCATCGATATGGGTGAAGGGTGCATCTTGCTCACCCGAACGAAACGAATCCGGGACATGAAGACCGCTCAAGAACGAATCTTTATCACATCAAACAACCCGTTTGATCAGCTCAGAGAGGTCGTTCAGTCGCTGGGTCTTACAATGAAAGACATCCGGCCATTTTCAAGATGCATCCGATGCAATATTCCGCTCCGGACGGTTGAAAAAAAGGACGTCAGGGGGAGGGTGCCCGATCATATCTGGGAGACCCATGAGGTTTTCCGTATGTGCACGCGCTGCCGACGAATATACTGGCCGGGGAGCCATACCCGACGAAGCCGAGACAGGATTAGCAGACTGTTCCAATGATGTGGAAAAATTCTAATAAAGTCATTGCCTTAGAGGCCCGTCTCAGAGACTGTAAAAACGTCGTGACCTTGGGCGTTCGACCAAATTTTTGTGATTACAGTCCTGAAGAAGCGGGTATGATCCGAAGGGCGAAAAAGATATACTATCCGACCACATTCTATGCCGAACTGTTTGACGCCATGGGAAAAAAAACCTTTCCCAGTTATCATACCTACAAATGTGTTCAGGACAAAATCAAGCAGAGCGCCCTGTTCAACCTTCTCGAGATACCGCACCCCAGAACAAGGGTATTTTATGGAAAGCGCCAAAGAAGCGACATTTCCAATCATTTTACATTTCCATTTATCGCCAAAATCCCAAGGGGATCGGCCATGGGAAGGGGGGTGTATCTGATACGGAACCAGGAGGACCTTTTTGCGTACTTTAACCTGACAAACGTGGCATATATTCAAGAGTATGTACCGTCCGACCGCGATATTCGAGTGGTGGTCATCGGAGACGAGGTTGTACATGCTTACTGGCGCATCGCGCCTCCGGGTGATTTTAGAAGCAATGTCGCTGTCGGTGCAATCATCAGTTTCGACCCTGTTCCGCAGAACGTCCTTGATCTTGCCCTCGATACTGCCCGAAAATGCCGGTGGGATGATGTGGGGATCGATGTCGTTGACAATGACGGACGACCCTGTGTTCTTGAGGCGAATATGAAATACGGCAAGGAAGGATTTCGAAAGGCGGGAATAGATTACATCAAACTTATGGAGCGTATGATCGAAAATGGACACATTTGAAGACCGGAATCTTAATATGATCGGCATGGCTTTGAAAGAGCGGGAAACCGAGATCTTGTCTCCGGTCGCCACGTTGAGTACCGCCGGCGTGCGACGTTCCCATGATTTGCGTTTAGAAGAAGGGTATCGCCAGACGTTTTCAGTGGATGTGGATCGCATTCTGCATTCACGGGCTTACACGAGATATATCGACAAGACTCAAGTCTTTTATCTCATTCAACATGATCACATTACACATCGGGTCCTGCACGTTCAGCTGGTGTCGAAAATCGCACGGACAATAGGACGTTATTTGGGATTAAACGAGGATTTGATCGAGGCCATTGCACTGGGACATGATATCGGCCACACGCCTTTCGGGCATGACGGCGAAAGATTCTTATCCGAGCTTTGCAGATCCAGCGATATTGGCGATTTCCATCACAGCGTTCAGAGCGTTCATTTTTTAGACCGTGTGGAGCGTAAAGGCAAAGGATGGAATCTGTGTCTTCAGACACTGGATGGAATACTCTGTCATGATGGAGAAATTCATAACCAGATTCTCAAACCAGATCGGAAAAAGACATTTGAAACCCTCGAAAAAGAGATGGCACTGAAAAAAAACAATCCTTCGACCCAACTCATGCCCATGACCATGGAAGGGTGTGTTGTCCGGATGGCTGATACGATCAGCTACATCGGTCGTGACATCGAAGATGCTATCCGGCTGAATATGATCGAGCGGTCTGATCTTCCAAAAGAGAGTGTGGATGTGCTGGGGAATACGAACGGAACCATCGTTTATAACCTTGTTACCGATGTGATTAACAACAGCTTCCAAAACCCTTATATTGCTTTCAGCGGGAAAGTGTCCGACGCGTTAAAGCGGCTGAAGGATTTTAACCTGGAGCGTATTTACATGAATCCGGAAATAAAAAGGGATACCGATACCATCAAAACACTTTTTGAGCTGCTCTTTGAAAAGTACCTTACAGATATTGAAAATGAAAATCGTTCGTCAGTGATTTTTACGGGTTTTTTGGAGGATATGTCTGAAGATTATACGAAAAACCACTGCAAAGAGGAAATCGTCAGGGACTTTATTGCAGGTATGACGGATAAATATTTTTTGAGACAGTGCCCTGAGAGCTTGCGGCCGGATATTAAATTTCACTAAGCAACACCATGTTCACACAATAGATTATGGGAAAATCTACGACCAATCGAACCCGGGAAAAAACCTTTGGATTTCAAAAGCGATTTTATCGAAATCTGCTCTCTACAGACAATCTGGTCGCATTTAATGTGACCGTTAAAGAAACGGATCTGTTCGTGCAGGCCTTAAAACCCCTTGAAGACATTACGCGGGAACTGATTTTAGAAAAAAGAGGATATATCGAAAACTATATTAAAAGGTATCCCGAATTCGCACGGACGCTAAAACCCTGGCGCGTTTACGGTCCCGAACCGGTCATTATCCATGACATGGCTCATGCGAGTCAAAAGGCCGGTGTCGGTCCGATGGCGGCGGTCGCCGGTGCAATCGCCGAACATGTAGGCAGGGATCTTTTAAAACACAGCGGTGAAGTGGTGGTGGAAAATGGCGGGGATGTCTTTTTAAAGTTGGATAATCCCGTTACAATCGGTATTTTTGCGGGCGACTCTCCTTTAAGTTTACGTCTGGGGCTTCGCATAGAATCCAGCGAAAAACCGGTATCCGTATGCACATCATCAGGCACTGTCGGACATTCGTTGAGCCTGGGAAAAGCGGATGCAGTCTGCATATTATCGGATTCCTGCTCCCTTTCGGATGCTGCTGCGACGTCCATCGGGAATCGGGTAAAATCCAAATCGCATATCCAGTCCGCCATCGACTTCGGCAAACATATTAAAGGCGTGGCAGGGATTGTTGTGATCATCGGTGATGCCGTGGGCATGTGGGGCAACCTGAACATCATGCCGCTTAAACTAGAAAAAGGTTGAGTTTTGAGCCCGAAAAAGGTAGATGGACTGAAAATACCAAACACCGGATAAGGAGTATATGATATGAAAACCATGTGGGCGCCCTGGCGCATGGAATATATTCTGGATAAAAAGGATGAGGGGTGTATTTTTTGTAAGGCGCTTTCGGATCAGGGTGACCTGACCCTTTACAAAGGAGAAGTGACGATGGTTGTAATGAATAAATATCCATATATTAACGGCCATCTGTTGGTTGCGCCAATCCGACATCTTTCTACACTGGAACAATTGAACAAAGACGAAATGGGAGACCTCCTTGAAACCGTTGAAAAGTCTGTGAGGATATTAAAACAAGCGATGAAACCGGACGGTTTCAACGTCGGGCTCAACCTTGGGAAAGTCGCAGGTGCCGGTGTTGAAGAACACCTGCATTTCCATATTGTCCCAAGGTGGTTCGGCGACACCAATGCTTTAACCGTATTCGCCGATGTACGTGTGATTCCGGAGCACTTGTTAACCACTTACAACAACTTAAAGACACACTTTGATAAAATTGTATTAACAAGCTGAAAATAAAGGAGATGGAATATGAAAAAAGTGAAGATCGCTCTCTCGATAATTTTTCTCGGCTTTATCGCAATTATCTTTTTTTCGAACAAGGATTATTTTTTGGCAAAACAGGGACTTCAAATAAAACTTTTTGTTACTGAACCGTTTCAAATCAAAGAACTGCCCAATGCCATCTATTTTCTTGTGTTTTTCCTTACAGGGTTTTTAATCGCTTATTTCATCAGTCTTTCCGAAAGATTCAAATCGAATAAGAAAATTAAAATTTTGAATTCAGCAGCCACTTCACAGTTGGAAGAAATTTCAGCACTTAAAAAGGAAGTGGATTCATTAAGGGGGAGTGCCTTTGGCAGTCAAACAGCACCCGAAGATCAAAACGTTAAATTTTTCAAAACCTAAGATGCACAAACCTTAAATATTAAGATTTTTATCACGAAGATACGAAAATTCGAAAACACGGAAAAGATGACCTGTTTTGTGCTTTCTTTTTTTCGTGTTTTCGTGATTCTGTTTTATTTGTTTGAGCCACATGACGCATTCGAAAACAACTCCCATGATAAAACAGTACCTGTCCATCAAGGAGAGGTATGCCGACACGATACTTTTTTACAGGATGGGAGATTTTTATGAAATGTTTTTCGAGGATGCCGAGGTTGCATCCAAAGCACTTGAAATCACGCTGACGTCCAGAAACAAAAAAGATGAATTCCCGATTCCCATGTGCGGTGTTCCTTATCGATCCATCCAGGGGTATATCGCCCGCCTTATCTACCAGGGTCATAAAGTTGCGATATGTGATCAGGTTGAAGACCCTGCCCAGGCAAAAGGTCTGGTAAAAAGGGAAGTCGTTCGGGTTATTACACCGGGGATGATCCTGGACAATGAATTACTGGATGAAAAGTCGGATAATTTTGTTCTCGCCGTGGCCCGGGATGATGATACTGCCGGACTCAGCTTTTTGGACATTTCAACCGGAGCCTTTCGGGTCACCGAATCCCGCGAAATGGATTCGGTTGTCGACGAAGCCCTCCGGATTTCGCCCAGCGAAGTGCTTTTCCCTGAATCGTCGAAACATGACCGGTTTTTTTCACAGATTCTAAATGCGCTGTCGGATCGATCCATAACCTGCATACCGGACAGGGCGTTCGAGTTTGGAAGGGGACGTGAAAGGCTGATCGATCAATTCAAAACCCTTTCCCTTGAAGGGTTTGGTTGCGAACATTTAAAAGCCGGTGTTCGTGCAGCCGGAGCACTTGTTTATTATATAAGGGAAACTCAGAAGCAAAAATTAGAGCATTTATCAACAATTGAATCTTATTTCCTTAGCAACTACCTTATTGTTGATGATATAAGTTTCCGTAATCTTGAAATAAACAAAAATATAAGAACAGGATCCAGACAAGGAACACTGCTTGGAGTCATGGATCGGACGGTTACGGCCATGGGAGGGAGACTCCTGAAAAGATGGATACGGTATCCGTCGATGGATGTACCCGAGATTCAATCCAGACAGGATGCCGTTGAAGAAGCAAAGGCCAACGTGCCGGTTCGTCGGGATATCCGGGAGAAATTAAAATCGGTTTATGATTTAGAGCGTCTCGGGAGTAAAATCGCCATGGGTCAATCAAATGCCCGGGATCTTACGGCACTGAAACACTCCCTGAACAGTCTGCCGGATATATGGTCTTTGCTTTCAAATTTAAATGCAGAGTTCTATAAATATGAACAGGATATCGATGAGTTGTGCAAACTGGCCGGCTTTATCGATAGTGCCGTTCGTGAAGATGCCCCGCCCACCATCAATGAGGGGGGTATCATCAAGACCGGATTCAACGCTGAGCTTGATGAACTCATCTCCATGAGCCGGGACGGGAAAAAATGGCTGGCCGGACTTGAGGCAAAAGAGAGAGACGCAACGGGAATAAATACTCTCAAAGTGAGTTATAACAAAGTGTTCGGTTACTTTATCGAGATTCCCAAGGCCCGATCGGAAGCTGTTCCTTTGCACTATGTTCGTAAACAGACACTCGTGAATGCAGAGCGTTATATTACCGATGAGTTGAAGAACTTTGAAACCAAAGTTCTGGGTGCTGAAGATCAACGGGCGATCCTTGAATACGAGCTGTTCAATCAGATAAGGAACGAGGTGGTTAAGAACAATACGGCCATTCAAGAGGCAGCTCGTTTTTTGGCTCGTATGGACTGTTTGTTAAGCCTGGCTGAAATTGCCGACCAAAATGACTACAACAGGCCGGAGTTTAATGACCAGGGCCGTATTTCGATCGAGGACGGCCGCCATCCGGTGGTTGAGAAAATGATCACCGGAGAGCGTTTTGTGCCGAACACCATCCGACTGGATGATACCGACGATCAGATACTCATAATAACCGGTCCCAACATGGCCGGAAAATCGACTGTCCTTCGCCAGGTGGCGCTGATGGTACTTATGGCCCAAATGGGTTCTTTTATCCCTGCGGCACGTGCTTCAATGAGCATTACGGACAGAATATTTACACGGGTAGGCGCCCTGGACAATCTCTCCCAGGGACAGAGCACATTTATGGTCGAAATGCAGGAAACCGCCAATATTCTGAACAGCGCGACACGGCAGAGTCTCGTTATAATGGATGAAATCGGTCGGGGAACCAGCACCTTTGACGGGCTCAGCATTGCATGGGCCGTCGCGGAGCATCTTCATGATTTGAAGGGGCTTGGCGTTAAAACCCTTTTTGCCACCCATTACCATGAGTTGACGGAGCTGGCACGTTTAAAGCCCAGGGCAAAAAATTTCAACATCGCCGTAAAAGAATGGAATGATGAAATTATTTTTCTCAGAAAGCTGGTCGAAGGGGGCACAAACCGAAGTTATGGCATACAGGTGGCACGGCTTGCAGGTATCCCCGGCCCGGTCATCCAGCGCGCCAAGAAAATTCTTTATGAAATTGAAAATGGTGAACACGGTTTGAACGGATCGCCAGTCCTATCCGAAGGTTCAAATGTTTTGGAAAAAGGTCATGTCCAGCTCCAACTTTTTTCCAAACCGGATCGTTTTATTTTAGAAAAGCTGCAAAAGCTCGATATTTCAAAAATGACGCCCCTGGATGCTTTAAATTGTCTGAATGAACTGAAAGAAAAGGCCAAAACTGTTGTTTTTTGAAGGGTTATGACGTGTTTTTTTTTGAACTAAGTTTGACAAACTCGTAAAAAGTCAAAATGTTATATAACAGAAAAACCTATTTCTCATTTATTCTTGCCATCTGCATGCTGTCCGTGATGTGGCCAAGGGGATTGCCTGCGGCAACGGCCAGGGACAAATATTACCAGGCTGAAGCCTGCTATAAAAAACTTCGCCACAATCCCAAAATACAAAAATATAGGGACAAATGGCTGTCCTGCATTAAAAAATTTGATGCGGTCTACCGGCATGATCCCGGCGGCCCATGGGCCGCCGCAGGACTGTATATGTCCGGAAAACTTTACGGAGAACTGTACAAACGATCCTTCAGACCATCTGATAAAAAAACGGCCATTGATATTTTCAATCGTATTATAAAGCGATTCCCGAAGAGCAAGTATAAACAGATGGCTGAATCCGCAATCCGTAATTCCTCTGCGAAAAAGACGGCCATCACCGCATTGAAACAGCCGGAACCCGAAGAAAACGATACCAGAGCTCCAGAAGACAGCATTGAAGCGGAGATTGAAAAATTATCTTCGGCCCAATCTACGGTCAAAACAAATTTGAAAGCGTCTGAAGGCGAGACGGCCACGATTTCCGGCCTCAGATTCTGGTCAAATCCAAGTTATACCCGGGTCGTCGTTGATGCAGACAATGAGGTGTCGTATGCCCATAGACTTCTCAAACAAGACTCGTCCATCAAAAAACCAAAGCGTTTGTATGTCGATCTGAACAACAGCAAGTTGGGAAAAGACATTACAAAGGTTGTCCCGATCAATGACGATCTCCTCATCGATGCCCGGGCCGGCCAGTACGAATCGAACTCTGTCCGGGTGGTTGTCGATATCAAGTCTTTCGAGACGTATAAGATATTTTCCATTAAGAACCCATTCAGGATCGTTATTGACGTCTGGGGAACCGCTGCAGAGTCGGCACTGCCGCCGATACGGGCAGATCAAATAGATACAAAGATTCCGCCCGGCGCTCTGGCGAAACAGCTTGCTCTGGGCGTAAGACGCATTGTCATAGATCCGGGGCATGGCGGACGCGATTACGGGGCACCGGGTTATTTAAAAGGTGTTCATGAGAAAAATGTTTCCCTGGAACTTTCCCGCCGGCTTGCAAAGAAAATTCGGGAAGAGTTGGGCTGTGAGGTTATTATGACCCGCAACAGCGACATGAATCTGACCCTGGAAGAGCGTACAGCCATTGCAAACACAAAAAATGCGGACCTTTTCATATCCATACACACCAATGCCGTGAGGAATCGCAGTGCCTATGGCATCGAGACCTTTTTTCTGAATCTGGCAACGGATAATGACGCCATTATGACCGCCGCGCGGGAAAATGCAACTTCAACAAGAAATATCAGCGATTTGCAAACCATTTTGATCGATCTTATGCAAAATGCCAAGATCAACGAGTCGAGTCGATTGGCGGTTCATGTCCAGAATTCCATGTCTCATCATTTGAGAAAACATTTCAGCCAGATAAACAGTAAAGGCGTGAAACAGGCGCCGTTTTATGTTCTTTTGGGTGCCCAGATGCCCGCCATACTCATAGAAGCCTCTTTTATCAGTAATCCCAGGGAATGTAAAAGGCTGAACAGTACAAGGTATCAGGATCGAATGTCAGAGGCTATTGTTCAGGGAATCCGGGGATATATCATAGAGACAAACCCAACGGCATTAATGGAACAAAACCCCAATCAGGATTTAATGAAATCAGGAGGTTAGGCAATGGAATATAAAAATATCATATTTCAAACAGATGACGGGATTGCAACGATCACCTTCAACAGGCCCGAAGTTTTGAATGCATTGAACGAAGCTTCACTCAAAGAGTTTTCACATGCACTGGATAACATTGCATCAGACAAAGACATCCGGGTCCTTATCCTGACCGGCGCCGGAGAAAAATCTTTTGTTGCCGGGGCGGATATCACCGAGTTTCTAAAATTTAATGTCCTTAAGGCAAAAATCTTTTCAGAAACGGGGCACGGGCTATTGAATAAGCTCCAAGAACTTCCGATACCCGTTATTGCGGCGGTCAACGGTTTTGCCCTGGGGGGCGGATGCGAGGTCGTCATTGCGTGCGACTTTATATATGCTTCCGAAAACGCCATGTTTGGTCTGCCGGAAATAAACCTCGGAATTATTCCCGGATTTGGCGGTACGCAGAGGCTGCCGAGACTTATCGGTAAAAACAGGGCCAAAGAAATGATATTTACCGGAAAAATGATTCCCGCAGCCGAAGCCCAAGCCATGGGGCTGGTCAACAAGGTATTTGTACAGGGTCAGCTCATGGATGAGGTTATGAAGGTCGCCAAAGCCATTGGTTCAAAAGGGAAAGTGGCTTTACGGGCAGCAAAGCAGGCCATCAACGGCGGAATGGATGTGGATCTTAAAACAGGCTGCCGTATTGAAATTGATGCTTTTGCCGTCTGCCTGGCAAGTCCGGATGCAAAAGAAGGCACAATGGCGTTTCTTGAAAAACGGAAGGCCGATTTCAAGGGGTCCCTGCAGGAATAAATCCATTGAGCTATTGGCTAAGCCCATCTTTTTCCTTGACATAACTATGTTCATCCAATATAGAGCCTCAAATACTTTATAACTTTAATTTCAGGATCTAATGAATGCGGTTCCGGTTTTTCTACTTTGGTTTTTTTAGTTTTTTGGAGGGCTTCTTTTTTAGGAAGTCTATCCATGGGCCGGCAAGGTAGAAGATAACCGACTGATTAAAAAACCATGGGTAGACAGAAATAAGATGAAACTCATGGTTTTCTTTAAAGAGGCTGTGGGTTTCAAACCCACAGCTTTTTTTGTTTGATGCGATTCTCAATCATGGATTCAAAATATAAACCATTTCTGAAAGGAGTATTGCAATGATTCTCGACATCGGATTTGAAACCATGCCGCGGGAGGATCTCGAGGCCATCATACTTCGACGGCTCAAGGCCACAATTGATCGAGTTTATGCGAATGTGCCGTTTTATCGGAAAATGTTTCAAGAAAACAATATCACACCCAATGACATCAAGTCCCTTGAGGACTTAAAACGAATTCCATTCACGGTAAAGGAGGATTTGAGGGACAATTACCCTTTCGGAATGTTTGCCGTTCCAATGGATAATGTCGTTCGTATCCATGCGTCGTCCGGGACCACAGGCAAGCCGACCGTTGTGGGATATACCGGCAGGGATATAAACACCTGGGCTGAACTCATGGCCCGATCACTCGTTGCGGGTGGGGCAACCCGCGGCGACATCGTTCATAACGCATACGGATACGGCCTGTTTACCGGAGGTCTCGGCATCCACTACGGGGCGGAAAAGCTCGGTGCTTCCGTCATCCCTGTTTCGGGGGGGAACACGAAGCGGCAGATTGTCATCATGAAGGATTTTGGTCCAACGATATTGACGGCGACGCCCTCATATGCACTTCACCTCGGGGAAGTTGCCGAAGAGGTCGGGGTCTCTTTCAAGGATTTGAAATTTAAATACGGAATATTCGGCGCTGAACCCTGGTCGGAAAAAATGCGTGAAGAGATCGAACGAAAACTCTATTTGACTGCCGTGGATATTTATGGCTTAAGTGAAGTGATCGGCCCCGGGGTTGCCATTGAGTGCCATGAAGCCAAGAAAGGTCTTCATATATTTGAAGATCACTTCATTCCTGAAATTATCAATCCGGCTACAGGAGAAGTTTTACCATACGGAGAAACCGGTGAACTTGTTTTCACGACCATTACCAAGGAAGCATTTCCCGTCATCCGTTACAGGACGCGAGACATCACATCATTGAATCCCGAACCGTGTATTTGCGGCCGAACACATATCCGCATGAGCAAGGTCAGCGGGCGTACGGATGACATGTTGATCATTAGGGGTGTCAATGTATTTCCATCACAGATTGAAAGTGTTTTGATGGAAATGGAAGAGGTTGAACCGCATTATCAGCTTGTTGTTGACAGAGTGGACAACCTGGATACACTGACCGTTCTGGTCGAAGTCGGTGAACGTCTCTTTTCCGATGAGGTAAGGCACCTCCAGGACCGTGAAAGGAAAATTGCAAAGAATATCAAGGATTATCTGGGTGTTTCGGCGAAAGTAAAACTGGTGGAACCAAAGGTTATCGCTCGAAGCGAAGGAAAGGCGGTTCGGGTAATTGATAACAGAAAGATATAAGGAGAGACAAATATGCGGGCGGAACAAATTTCAGTCTTTTTAGAAAACAAGGCCGGACGTTTGGCTGAAGTGACGGCCATTCTTTCAGAAGCCGAAGTGAATATCAGGGCGCTTGCCCTGGCGGATACATCTGATTTCGGCGTTCTTCGTCTGATCGTCGATAACAATGCAAAAGCAGTAGAGGCGCTTAAAAACCGGGGGTTTACCGTAGGCAGAAACGATGTGCTGGCAGTAGAAGTGGAAGACAGGCCCGGAGGGCTTCACAGAATACTGGATATGCTGCACAAAGCTCAAATTAATGTGGAATACATGTATGCTTTTGTTCAGCATAGCGGTGAAAATGCCGTAATGATATTCCGAATCGACAATATCGATGAGGCCGTTAGGATCCTTGAAGAAAACAAAGTAAAGGTTATCAACGGGAGTAAGGTTTATACTCTATAATACGGTTTAAAATCTTGTAAGAGTTTAGCTATTTGGAAATGAATCGCTCCGAGTGTGTTTAAATTTTTTCTGAAAGAACTCGTAGATAACGGCTCGTAATGAAAAAACCGGTTTACGCTTCTGAGAATGATTTTGGTTTTCAGACCATATGATCGCATTCGAGCCAATCCGGAATGGTTTTTTCATAACGAGCCGTAATCCACTCAAACAGCTTCCAGTAAAAATTTAAACACACTCGGAGCTTCCTAAAAACAGACTTGTTTCAAAGATCTAAACAGTTACAAAATCTTTAATCTGGCTGATGCAGGAAGATCTCCTTTTTTGGCTTAGGTTTCAGGTGAGATCCATTTGAAGTCGAATATTGTTATTCCGGCAATCCATCAATCCAACCCGATTTCATTGCCGGATGGACGACAAGGTTTGATTTGATTGAAAAAAGAAACACGATTTTCAAAACAGTATTGTTAACATTTGAAAAAAAGGAGGAGCAGATGACACTTAAGAGAATTTCTATTTTTGCATTAATCAGCCTGTTCTGTTTGGGACTGATGGTCAGCCCGGCAGTTGCCTTCAAGGGGACCTATAAAGTGGGTGCCGTATTTTCAGTGACCGGTCCAACCTCTTTTTTGGGAGACCCTGAAAAGAAAACCGCTGAAATGTTGGCTGAAGAGATCAACAATGCCGGCGGCATTAATGGGAATAAACTGGAACTGATTATCTATGATACCGAAGGCGATGCGACAAAAGCCAACTTGGCGGTAAAAAAACTTATTACCCAGGACAAAGTCTGTGCAGTGATCGGCCCCTCCTTGAGCGGGACGTCTTTAGCGGTTGTTCCTTTGGCCGAAAAGTATGAAACACCGCTGGTTTCGTGTGCGGCAAGCTACAAGATCGTTTTTGATGACAAGACCGGCAAGCCGTATAAATGGGTCTTTAAAACACCGCAATCGGACAGCATGGCGGTGGAGGCGATTTACACACGGATGCAAAAAGTCGGTATAAATAAGGTTGCCATCATCAGTGATACTTCGGGGTATGGCGCCAGCGGACGTGGAGAACTCATCCGGCTTGCACCCGAGTATAAAATAGAAGTTGTTGCCGATGAAAAATACGCTCCGAAGGATACAGATATGACGGCCCAGTTAACCAAAATCAAGGGCGCGGCCGCGCAGGCTATTATCAACTGGTCCGTGGGACCCAGCCAGGTTACGGTTCTCCGGAACTACAGAGATCTGGGAATGACCGGTATTCCGTTTTATCAGAGCCATGGCTTTGGAAGCCGCAAAAATATCGAACTTGCGGCAGGGGCGGCGGAGAATGTCTTTTCACCATTAGGCGCCTGTAACACTCCCGAGGCGCTGCCGGCCGATCATCCCCAAAAGGCGGTTACCATGAAATACAAACAGGATTATATGGCCGCCTACAATGAGCCTGTGTCTTCTTTTGGCGGTCATGCGTGGGATGCCCTTCAGATGGTGGTAAAAGCCCTTGAAAATGTTGGTTGTGACAGGGCAGCGATCCGGGATTTTATTGAAAATACCAAGGGATTTGTTGGCCAGCATGGAATTTTTAACTTTTCTAAAGACGACCATAATGGTCTTACCTGGGAACAATCCTTTAATATGATTGTTGTGAAGGACGGTGATTGGGCATTGGCCGACTGACTCAGGCGAAAAGATTCGTTTGCCCGTTAAGTTGGATAAAATTAAGCTCCCCGCATCAAGCTGCTGGGAGCTTCGTTTAATTAAATACGATGGAAAAAATTACCCTCGCAGGACAACTTTTTCAATATTTGATAACAGGACTCACCGTGGGCAGTATTTATGCCATGGTGGCCGTGGGATTCAATATCATCTATAACGTGACTGAGATCATCAATTTCGCCCAGGGTGAATTCGTCATGCTGGGGGGGCTGATCATGGTCTTTTTTAACGTTGTCGTTGGACTCCCTCTGGTTGCGGCCTTTCCGGCGACAGTCGTCCTTGTTACACTGGTGGGGGTGCTGTTGGATCGGTTGGCCATCAGCCCCATTCGCCGGCCTTCCGTCCTTACATTGATTATCGCGACCATTGCCGCGTCAATTCTGTTAAAAGGCGCTGCCATGTTTATCTGGGGAAAGAACCCTTATGATCTGCCCGCCTTTTCAGGGCGTGTTCCCATCACTGTTTTCGGCGCCGTCATCCAACCCCAGTATTTCTGGGTGACCGGCTTTCTGGTCGTCATTGTCGTCATTTTGTCCATCTTTTTTGATCGAAGCATTATCGGAAAGGCCATGAGCGCCTGTGCGGACAATCCGGATGCGGCCAGCCTTGTGGGGATCAATGTCAAGCAGATGATTTTGCTGGCCTTCGCCATGTCAGCCGCCATTGGAGCGGTGGCCGGCATTACGATGACCCCTATCTCTCTGATGGAATACGACCGGGGCGCCATGCTGGCGGTCAAAGGATTCGGGGCGGCCATCCTCGGGGGACTGGGAAGCTTTCCGGGGGCTATTCTGGGCGGCTTGATTATGGGAACCATCGAATCCTTCGGGGCCGGACTGATCAGCTCGGGATACAAAGATGCCTTTGCATTGATTGTGCTTCTGATCGTCCTGTTTTTTAAACCCAGCGGGATACTGGGAAGCATAGAGATCAGCAGGATCAAAAGGTTTTAGAAATGTTAAGAATCGCCAAGCTTCCCATTGCCGTTTTTGCACTGATAATCATCATCTTTCCATGGATCGTTCGTCAAATTCCCGCCGTTGATAATTATGCCGACATTATGATCTTCGCAGGAATATACTGCCTGATCACCATCGGTCTGAGCCTGCTGATGGGCTATGCCGGCCAGATCTCCATCGGACATGCGGCATTTTATGGAATCGGCGCTTATACTTCCGCGATTCTGACGGTTCAGTACGGTTTGAATCCATGGATGTGTGTGTTCATCGGGATGATAATATCGGGAATCGTCGCCGTTTTGGTGGGAGCGCCCTCCCTTAAATTAAGAGGTCATTATCTGGCCATGGCAACGCTGGCCTTTGGCATAATCGTTTATATCATTTTCAATGAAGAGGCGTCTTGGACCGGCGGTCCGGACGGCATGAGCGGCATACCGGGGTTAAACCTGTTCGGGTTCGAGTTTGACTCTGTTGAAAAATATTATTACCTGGTCTGGATTGTTGTTTTTGCAGCGTTCATCTTTACCGTTAATATCATTCAATCGGGCACCGGGCGTGCCTTAAGGGCCATTCATGCCAGTGAACCGGCGGCCAGTGCCATGGGCGTGAATATTTCCAGATTCAAAATCCTGGTTTTTGTTTATTCTGCGGTATTGGCATCTTTGGCCGGCAGTCTTTATGCACATTACCTCAATTTTATCAATCCATCGACCTTTGACCTTTTCTTTTCGATCAAGCTTTTGATTATGATTGCCCTTGGCGGGATGCACAATATTTGGGGTGCAATTATCGGTGCCGCCATCATCACCTTCTTAAACTATGAATGGTTGCATTATTTCGAGGAATTTGAAGTCATCGTATATGGTGCCATTCTTCTTTTGGTTACCATTTTTATGCCCAAAGGTCTGGTGGGGGTTCCGGAACTTTTAAAGGGCTGGTTCAGGAAATAACGTCCATATGAATACTGTCGGAGATGATAATATTCTGGAAGTCAATCGCCTGGTCATGGCTTTTGGCGGATTAATGGCGCTGAGCAATCTCAGTTTTCAGGTGAAAAGGGGAATGATTAAGGCCATTATCGGCCCCAACGGTGCAGGGAAAACAACACTGTTCAACATCATTACCGGATCCTTTCCCCCTGCAGAAGGATCGGTAAGGTTCAATGGATCGCCCATCGAACATCTCAAGGCCCACAAAATTTCGGGCCAGGGAATTTCCCGGACGTTTCAGACCGTGGAGCTGTTCGGCAATATGACGGTTCTTGAAAACGTGATGCTGGGTTGTCATACCCGTGTTCGGGCATCTTTTCTGGCTTCGGGGCTTCGACTGCCACTGGCCATGAGGCAAGAAGCCCGGATTCGAGAGAATGCCATGAAGATTTTGAGATTTATCGGCCTGGCTGATAAATTCAATGCCCCTGCAGAGAGCCTGCCCTTGGGGGAGCAGAAGATACTCGAGATCGGAAGGGCACTGGCCAGCGATCCGGAACTGATCTGTTTGGACGAACCCGCAGCCGGTCTGAATGAAACCGAGACCTATGTGGCATCTTCATTGATTAGGGCCATCAATGCAAAGGGGATCACCATTTTGCTGGTGGAGCACGACATGAAGGTGATCATGAATATATCCGATGAGATCGTGGTGCTGAACTATGGGCAAAAGATTGCCGAAGGACCGCCCGAAAAGATACAGAACAACCCTAGGGTCATTGAAGCGTATTTGGGAAGCGGTTAATCTGACAAGGATTCAAGGGGTCAAGGGGTCAGGGGTTCAAGTGAAATACTTAAAATATAAATAATTAAAGATTCTGCAAAAGCACTAAAGACAATGTTTGGAAGGCTATAAAGCAACATAAATATTTCCAAACTAGACTACAACCCCTCGAATCCTTGAATCCTGGAACCCTTTCTCCCATTAAATCGGGAGAAGAACCAAAAAAATTCTTAAATTATCCATTTCAAAAAATAGGAATGCTCACTTTAGGTATAAAAAAGAGAGACTTGAACCATGCTCAGGATTGAGGGCTTAAACGCCGCATATGACAGCATCCGCGTACTTAAAAATATTTCCATAAAGGTCCCCAAAGGAAAGGTAGTTTCCATTATCGGGGCCAATGGTGCCGGAAAATCGACCCTTCTTAAGTCGATCTCCGGTTTGATGAAAATCAGTAATGGGAGTATTTTCTACAAAGACAAGGATATCGTTGGAATGTCCGCCAACCGGATCGTGGGATTGGGTATCTCCCATGTGCCGGAAGGGCGGCAGATTTTTGCCCATCTTACGGTTCTCGATAATATTCATCTTGGAGCATACCTTTATTTTAAGCGGAACAACCGGCTTGAGATCAACGAACGTGTCAATCGTGTTTACGAGATTTTCCCCATCCTCGAGACACGTTCCAAACAGATTGCCGGTACGCTGTCCGGCGGGGAGCAGCAGATGCTGGCCATTGCCCGTGCGTTAATGGCCCGGCCGGAACTGCTTCTGCTTGACGAACCTTCAATGGGCATCGCTCCCTTGATCGTGCGAGAAATTTTTAATGTTATCCGGAGGCTCAACGAATCCGGGACCACGGTCCTTTTGGTGGAGCAGAATGCCCGGGGAGCCCTAAAAGTCGCCCATCACTCCTATGTGCTTGAGAGGGGAGAAATTGTGATGGAAGGTCTGGCTGAGGAGCTGCTGGACAATCCCAAGGTCAAGGAAGTATATCTTGGCGGATAGTGAGTATCTATCCATAATATGTTAATTAACAAATCACGAAAACACGAAAGTACGAATTAATAAATTTTCTTTTTCGTGTTTTTATGATTTCGTGCTTTCGTGATAAATTTTTTTTGTTTCTCCGGGAAAAATGAACAACAACCAAAAAGATACCAAAGGTAAAAACAAACCGGTTATTCAGGTCATCTATGGTATTGTGCTGACGCTTGCCGGCATCGGTGTATTTTACAGGATTCCCCAGGTCATGCCCAGAATAGAGCAGATCCAGCAGTTTTCTTCGGTGATGTTCTTTATCCGTTTTAGTTTTTATCTTCTGGGTGTTCTTCTTATTGGCGGCGGGTTGAAAAAGATTTATGAGAATTATCGAAAATTAAAAGGCAACTGATGCTTGAAGATAATTATACAGTGATTTATAACCCATTGCGCCATCATTCCAAAATCTTTCCAGTCTATCCGAGAAGCGTTAAATGAATTGACGCGAAATCATCGGGTTAATTTTGTACGTCGTGATCCTCACTTTTTATCATTCTGCCCAAAAAACTGTGCATGATGCACAGTATTATATGCAATTTTATATTTTATCTTCTTCCGAACATCTTTTCATCTTATCCTGTCGATCCATTTTTTAAAAATATATCAAATTTTATAAAGCCGTCTAAACCCTTTTCAGACATGGCTTTACGACTAATTTCGGACAGATAAATCACTTAAAAATACTGCTGTTTCAAAAGGGATTATCTCTTTGGCATAGATGTTGCTCAATAAGAGCGCATATCCACACTTCATGATCATTTATTCGCTACATCAAATATCCAAGGAGATGAATTATGAAAAGGGCTGCTGTTGTTACATTGTGTTTCATTCTGAGTTTATTTGCCGATACTTCCCTTGCAACTGAAGTGACCCTGTTTGGTCCGAATCAATACGTTCGAACATCAGGCGCTCCCGATATTTATACAGGCTCGTTTACTGCCATTTCCGGAGAGGGAACGCTCATTGTTAAGAATGGGGCCATAGACGGGACTGATAGAATCACCGAAGCGATAAGCATTGCATCGGTTTATGTGAATGGAGAACAGATATTTGGTCCGAGTGATTTCAACCAAAATGTTTATCTCTTTCAATCGCCGGTTAGCCTATTGGGGAACAACTCGATTACCGTTGAACTTGCGAGCGGCCCGGGAAGTTATCTCACCATTGAGATAAAACAAGAGCAACAGCAAGAACAGCCGGAAGTCAGTTTAAGTGCCGACCCTGGAAATATTACGGCCGGCGAATCCGCCGTTTTGACATGGAGTTCGACAAATGCAGATACCTGCGAAATAGATCAAGGTGTCGGCAGTGTTAATGCAAACGGTTCTGTTTCGGTTTCTCCCGTGGAAACCACCACATATAAGATTACGGCTGCAGGATTGGGTGGTACCGTAACGGACAGTGTTACAATCACCGTGAGCTATCCTGCGCCTGCCGTGAGCATCATCGCAGATCCCGAAACCATTCCGGCAGGCGGATCTTCCACGCTGACATGGAATTCGACATATGCGGATTCCGCTGTTATCGATAAGGGGATCGGCAGTGTGGCATCCAATGGCTCCGTCACGGTATCACCCGCTGAAACCACTACCTACACGATTACGGTAACCGGTCCCGGCGGCACTGCCACCGAAAGTGTTACGGTGAATGTCAGTTCACTAGACATATCCATCACTTCCCCTGGTAATGGCAATACCATTACCCAGGCGCATATCATGGTGCGAGGCACCGTCGCCAATCCCCTTGGCAATGAAGTCGGTGTCAATGTCAATGGAATCATAGCTATGGTATACGGGGATCAGTTTGTGGCCAATCATGTTCTTCTGATAGAGGGTGAAAATACGATCACAGCCCTTACTACGGATGCCGCCGGCAATACGGCAAGGTCATCTATAACGATAACTGCCCAACCGACAGAGAGGTTTATAAGGATAAGGGCAATCACGGAATCAGGCGTCTCGCCCCTAGAAACGACACTTGAGGTGGACGGGTCCTTCAGTTTCACGGAATCTTCCATTTCATACACCGGCCCGGGTAAGGTGGAAATTGTTGATGGTACGGATGATAACGAATACAATGTAAAAATGACCGAGACGGGAATCTACTTTTTCACTGCAGAAGTAACGAACGATCAGAACAACCTATACACAGCTACCATAGCTGTCTGTGTTTTTGATGAAGGGCAACTGGATGTATTGCTGAGAGAGAAGTGGAATGGAATGAAGGCGGCCTTGGGCAACGGCGATATCGATGGGGCACTGGCCTACTTTGCAAAGGCATCCAAAGACAACTATCAAAAGATATTCACATCGTTGACGAAAGATAGGCTTCAAGGTATCGTTTCCGAAATGCGAGAGATAGAAAAGATTGATTTTGGGGAAAACAGGGCAAAATATGGAATCAACAGAGAGGAAACCATAAAAGGAGTTGTTCATGATATTACACACTATATCTTTTTCGTAAAAGATGGCCGCGGATTGTGGAAAATTGAAAGTTTTTAAACAATACTACTTTTGGAGAAAACATAATGAAAGAAAGGCTTTTAAAAATCATTTTATTCAGTATGTGTGCATTAATGATGCTTCTAACAGCCGGCTGCGGCGCCAGATACATGGTTAAAGGTCGAGTGGTCGATGCAGAAAACGGCAATCCGATAAAAGGCGCGGCCATTGTGGTTAACTGGATAGGCCATAAGTTTGGCCCTCCCTATGCCAGCGGCGACTATTCTCTTGAAGTGGCAGAAGATCTGTCTGACGAAAATGG